>CACYHJ010000234.1 GCA_902774165.1 Oscillospiraceae bacterium | reverse complement strand
AATCCGGGCGGGTCCGACAGTGTGTCCGGACCCGCCCGTCGCCGACAGGGGGCAAAGCAGATGAACCGATGGCTGAACGATATCCTGAACGACAAAGAAGACAACTATATGCTGCCGTTTTACTGGCAGCACGGCGACCATTATGAAAAGATCCCAGAGCAGATCGCGCGGATCCGCCGAAGCGGCTGCCGCGCGTTTTGTGTGGAATCCCGCCCGCATCCCGATTTCTGCGGGGAGACCTGGTGGCGGGATATGGATCTGATCCTTGCGGAAGCCGAAAAGCGCGGTATGCGGGTCTGGCTGCTGGACGACGACCACTTCCCCACCGGACACGCCGCGGGACAGATGAAACATCACTCCGACAAGCGCAAATGGCAGCTGACGGAACGGCACGTGGACGTGATGGGACCGCTGACCGACGCGCTTCTTTTGCCGGAAACGCCCGACGACGAGCATGAGCTTCTGGAAATCTACGCCTATCCCCGCGCGGAAGGAGGCGAGACAAATCTACCGGAGCCGATCCGTCTGACGGACGGGATGCAGGGAAAATTCCTGCAGTTCTCCATACCGGCGGGATGCTACCGCGTATTTTTCCTGTACAAAACCCGGGGCGGCAGTCAGCACCCCGATTATATCGATATGCTGCGGGAAGACTCCGTCCGCGTGCTGATCGATACCGTTTACGAGCCCCATTACCGGCGTTACGCGCGGTATTTCGGCACGACCTTCGCGGGCTTTTTCTCGGACGAGCCCTGCCTTGCGAATACGTGGGAAGGGGAACACGCGACCGACCGGGGCATGTATGACCGCCGCGTCGGGATGCCGGGGCTCGCCCTCCCCTGGAACGACCGCGTAACCGGCATGATGCACGACGCGCTCGGCTTCGACCCCGCTCCGCTGCTGCCCGCGCTCTGGTTCGATTTCGGCAGCGAGACCGGAGCGCTGCGCCACGCCTATATGGACGCGGTCACGCGCCTTTACCGCGACTGCTTCACCCGGCAGCTCGGCGACTGGTGCAGAAAGCGCGGCGTGATGTATATCGGGCATATTATCGAGGATATGAACGCCCACGCGCGGCTCGGCTGCAGCGCGGGACATTATTTCCGCGCGCTGGACGGGCAGCATATGAGCGGCATTGATATCGTGCTGCACCAGCTCATCCCGGGCATGGCGCACTATATCCATACGGCGACGGCCTTCGGCAACAACGCCGATCCCGCGTTTTTCGACTACGTGCTCGCGAAGCTCTGTTCTTCCCTCGCGCACATCGGCACGCAGATGCAGAACCGCGCCATGTGCGAGGTCTTCGGCGCTTACGGCTGGGCGGAAGGCGCGCCGACCATGAAATGGCTGCTGGACCATCTTCTGGTGCGCGGCGTCAACCACTTTGTGCCGCACGCATTCTCCTCCAGATTCCCCGATCCGGACTGTCCGCCCCACTTCGGCGCGGAAGGGCAGGACCCGCAGTTCGAGGCGTTTTCAAAGCTGATGGTCTACGGCAACAAGGTCTCCCACCTTCTGTATCACGCCCGGCACGTCGCAAGCGCCGCGATCCTTTACCACGCGGACGCGGAATGGTTTTGCGCCGGCGACGGCGCGATGCTCACGCAGGTCCCGGCAAAGATCCTTTATGACGCGCATATCGACTATGATATTCTCCCGGCGGACTGCTTTCTGCCGGAAAGCGGCGCGCGCGTGTCCCCCGCCGTGGCGGAAAACGGCACGCTGCGGGTGGGCGATCGCCGGTACGGCTGTCTGATCGTGCCGTGGGCGAAAGCGCTGCCGGAACGGCTCACTTCCGCGCTGGAGCGGATCGGACAGGCAGGCGTTCCCGTGATTTATATGGCGAAAAACGAGACCGCCGCAACGCTGCTTGCGGCGGCGGACGGCGCAGTGTCCCGGGATATCCTTGTCGCGGGGGATTTTCCGCTGCTGCGGTGCGCGCATTATATTTCCGATCAGGCGGATATCTATATGTTTGTCAACGAATCCGTCAATGATCCGGCGGAGACCGTCGCAACGCTGCCCGCAGTGAGGGACGCCGACGGCTGCATCATGCTGGATCTTCTGAACGATTCCGTGTATTCCGTTCCGGCGAAGGATGGCAGCCTTCCGCTGTCGCTCGCGCCGTATCAGTCCGTGCTGGCGGTGTTCGACCGGGACCGCGCCGGCCGCCCCGCCGTCCCGCGGAAAAAGACGCTTGCGGACGCGGGAGAAGCGATTCTGAACTTCAAAATCGAAACGGCTCCTTACACCGATACGGACCGTTTCACACCTTTCGCGGAAACCGCCGACGCGCGGCGACTGCCGAATATCACGGACGTGCGCGCAAATCCGGAGTTCTCCGGAAAAATCCGCTATACCTGCGTCTTCAACGCGCCCGACGGCGTGTGCGGGATCGATCTCGGCGAAGTCGGCCAAACGGCGCGTCTGCGGCTGAACGGCGCGGATCTGGGCGTGCGCGTCTGCAGACCTTACCGATACGACCTTTCCGCCGCGCTGAAACGCGGGAAAAACGAGCTTGTGATCGAGGTCTCCAACACGCTCGCAAACGCCGTGCGGGACTGGTTCTCGTGCTATCTCGCAATCCCGGCGTCCGGGCTGATCGGCCCCGTCCGGTGGCTGCGCGAGGCGGAGACGGAAACGCCGGCGGCACGCGGCTGAAAAGAACATAATACGGGCATTATATGGGCGGGAAATTCACCTGCGGGGAGAATCGCCGGATCCTTATGCGCGTCAACTATAAATCAATTGATCGAAAAGTCGAATGCGAAGCGTTCGTCTGCCGAATCCTGCGCGACCCAGAGCCTGAACGCTCCCGGTTCGACGACCCTGTTCAGCTCTTCATCCGTGAATGCCAGAGAAGACGCGTCAAGGGTCAGGGAAATCTCGCTGCTCTCCCCCGCCTTGAGATAAACTTTCTGAAATCCTTTCAGTTCCTTTACCGGGCGCGAGCGGGAAGCGACGAGATCACGCGTATACAGCTGCACAACGGTCGAGCCGTCATAGACGCCGGTATTCTTCACGGTCAGACTTACGGTGATTCTGCCGTCGGCCTTGATCTGCGTATCGGAAAGCCGGATATCCGACAACTCGAATTCCGAATAGGATCTCCCGTAACCGAAGGGATACAGCGGAGCGATCTGACAGTCGGTGTACTTGGACGTAAAGCGTTCGTCCGCCGAGCCCGGTCTCCCGGTGGGAAGGTGGTTATAGTAAACGGGAAGCTGTCCTTCGCTGACGGGGAAAGAGACGGTAAGCCGTCCCGACGGGTTTACTCTGCCTGAGATCAGATCCGAGATCACGCTGCCTGACTCCGTACCGAGCTGCCATGCGTAAAGCAGCGCGGCGACTCTGTCTTTCAGACCGGTCATGATCAGCGGTCTGCCGGCGCAGACGACGAGCACCACGGGCTTGCCGGTATCGCAGAGACGGCGGACATACTCCTCCTGATTGCCGGGCAGGGAAAGGCTGCTGACGCTTGCGGCTTCGCCTGAGGCGCCTGCCCGCTCGCCGACGCATGCCACGATCACATCGTATTCGGCGGCGCTTAGGACGGCGCTGTCGAGATCGTCGCCGGCCCCGTCAAATCCGCAGCCGTCGATCACGTCGATCTTTGCATCGGGGAACGCGTTTCTGAAGCCCGTTTCGATCGTGACGGTCTCCGTGTCCCTGGCCATAAACACCCAGTTTCCCCGCAGTTCATACACGCCGTCTTCCGAGGCATACGGGCCGGTCAGAGCGATGGAACCGACATTCTTCAGCGGAAGGATCCCGTTGTTCTCAAGAAGTACCGGACATTCCGCGGCGACTCTGCGCGCGACGGCACGATGTTCCGCGCAGCCGAGACAGGACTCTGCGGCTTCATCCGTATACGGCTCGTCCATCAGGCCGCAAAGATATTTCAGCGTCAGGACCCGGATTACGGCTTCGTCGACGTCCTTGATATCGACTTTTCCGTCTTCGATCAGCTTCGGCAGTTCTGTGTTATACAGGTCTCCGGACATCAGGATATCAATGCCGGCGTTGAATCCCTTCTCCGCCGCCTCGCTCTCGTTTGCCGCAACTGCGTGCGCAATCAGTTCCGAAACGGCGTTATAGTCCGAAACCGTGACCCCTCCGAAGCCGAACCGGCCCCGAAGCACGTCCGTCAGAAGAAATCCGTTCGCGGACATCGGGATCCCGTTCAGCGATTCAAAGGCTGGCATGACCGTCGCGGCGCCCGCGTTGATCCCCGCTTCGAAAGGCGGCGTATAGACGTCGAACAGCGTCTGATAAGAGAGATCCGTCTCGTTGTAATCCCGTCCTCCGATGGCCGCGCCGTAGGCGACGTAATGCTTCATGCAGGCAAACAATCGGTTTTTTCCGGGCACTGCGTCGTCGCCCTGATATCCCCTGACCGCAGCTTCGGCGAAGCGTGAGCAAAGAAACGTATCCTCCCCATAGCCCTCCATGATCCTGCCCCAGCGCGGATCGCGGGCGATATCCACCATCGGGGAGAACGTCCAGCGGAGCCCGCCGCTGTAAGCTTCTTTTGCGGCGACCTCGCAGCTGCTGCGCACAGCCTCCGGATTCCACGAGCAGGACTGCGCAAGAGGCGTGGGGAATACGGTGCGGTAGCCGTGGATCACGTCGTCCGCAAACAGAGCGGGGATCTTCAGCCGCGTCGCGTTGAGAAGATCCTTCTGAACTCTGTTCGTTTTCTCCGCGCCGCGGACCG
>CACYHJ010000233.1 GCA_902774165.1 Oscillospiraceae bacterium | reverse complement strand
CTGGAAAGAGCTGCGCATCGGCCTGCTCTGCGCCGCTGTGCTTGCCGTGATCAACGGCGCCCGCGTCTATTTCCAGTATTTCAAAAGCAGCGATCCCGGCGTGGCGCAGTCCGCGCTTCCGGTGGCGGTCATTGTCGCCCTGACGATGATCTGCGTCGTGGTTGTGGCAAAGCTTCTCGGCGCGAGCCTGCCGATGCTTGCAAAGCTTGTGCATCTTGACCCGGCGATCATGGCGACGCCGTTTTTGACCACGCTTGTTGACGCAGTGGCGGTTCTGCTGTATTTTTCCATTGCAGCGAAGGTGCTGCCGATCATGCTGCCGGGAATCCCCATCGGATGAAAGGATCGGGTTTAATTTGATGATTCAGTTTGCCGCCCCCTGCCTGTTCGGACTGGAGGCGCCCCTTGCCGAGGAGCTTCGCGCGCTCGGCGCCCGCGACGTCAACGCCGAGAACGGCAGAGTCCTGTTCTCCGGCGACGAGGCGACTCTTGCGCGCGCAAATATCCGTTGCCGTTTTGCCGAGCGGATCGAGGTCGTGATCGGCTCTTTTGAAGCCCATACCTTTGACCAGCTGTTTGAACATACGAAATCCTATCACTGGGAACAGTGGATCGGCAAAACCGACGCGTTCCCGGTGAAGGGGTATTCCCTCAATTCCGACCTGCATTCGGTACGGGATTGCCAGGCCATCATCAAGAAGGCGATCGTACAGGAACTGAAAGAAAAATACGGTCTGTCCTGGTTTGAGGAAACCGGATGCGTCTATCAGGTGAGCTTCTCGATTCTGAAGAACCGGGTCACGCTGATGCTGGATACCTCCGGCGTCGGGCTGCACAAGCGCGGCTACCGTCCCGCAAACAACGCCGCGCCCATCAAAGAGACGCTTGCGGCGGCGCTCTGCTCCTTCGCCCGTCTGCAGGGGTACCACACGCTGTATGACCCCATGTGCGGCTCCGGGACCATCGCCATTGAAGGGGCGCTGCTGGCTAACAATATCGCGCCGGGCAAAAACCGGACCTTTGCCGCGCAGAAATGGCGGCAGATCCCCTCAGGCGTATGGCTCAGGGAGAAAGAGGCTGCGATCGCCGACGAAAAACCGTCGTCGGAATTCCGCTGCTTTGCCTCCGACGTCGACCGACGCAGCGTGGAGCTTGCAAGCGGAAACGCGAGACGGGCGGAAATGGACCGGTATATCCGCTTTTGTGCCGCCGATATCCGCGATTTCAGACCGAACAGCGAAAAGGGCACCGTGATCGTCAATCCGCCTTACGGGGAGCGTCTTGCGGATGAAAAGACGGCGCGGGAGCTGTCGCGGGTGATGGGCGCTCTGTTTGAGCGCCGACCGGGCTGGAGTTATAATATCATCACCGCGGACGAGGACTTTGAAAAGGTGTTCGGCCGCAGAGCCGACAAGCGCAGAAAACTGTATAACGGCATGATCAAATGTCAATATTATATGTATTATAAATAAAATAGATACAATATATAGTATCTCGCCGGCAGAGCGCTGCGGCCGGCGGAATCGGAACCGACAGAAGAATACTAATTGCGGAGGATGGATTATGAAACACATTTTTATCGTAAATCCAAAATCGGGGAAGGGGAAAGGCGCGTCGAAAATGATCCCCAGGATCA
Organism: Oscillospiraceae bacterium; assembly: GCA_902774165.1. Lineage (GTDB taxonomy): Bacteria > Bacillota > Clostridia > Oscillospirales > Acutalibacteraceae > RGIG2774. The sequence continues at coordinate 5,054 of CACYHJ010000233.1, read as the reverse complement.
AAATGGCCTGCCTGAAGAAAGGCCTGGATTTTGAGATCTACATGACCAAAGCGGCGGGCGACGGCGAACGCCGCACCCGGGAGCTTGCCGAAACGGGGGAGCCCCTGCGCATTTACAGCTGCGGCGGCGACGGGACCCTTTACGAGGTCGCCAACGGCGCGGTGGGGCACGATAACGTCGAGATTGCTGTGCTGCCCATGGGCTCCGGCAACGATTTTATCCGCCTGTTCGGCACCTATGAGCAATTCAGCGACGTGGAGGCAGTCATCGACGGCAAAACAACGGTTCTGGACGTGATCGACTGCAACGGCAGAATCGCCGTCAATCATCGCCGTCAATCAATGCTCCATGGGCTTTGACGCCAACGTCTGCGACAAACAGGCGGAATTTAAAAAAATCCCGTGGCTCAAGGGCGAAAGCGCCTATTTCGCCTCGCTGCTCTATTGCTTTATCTCGATGAAGGGCAATGATTTTACCGTGACGCTTGATGATGACGAGTCGAAAACCATGAACGTGCTCTTCTGTGTCGTCGCCAACAGCCGCTGGTACGGCGGCGGATTTATGGCAGCCCCCCTTGCAATGCCGGACGACGGCCTTCTGGACGTGGTCGTGGTGCAAAAGGATATCCCGAAGATCAAATTCCTCGGTCTGATCGGCCCCTATAAGAACGGAAAGCATCTCTCCTGGGGAAGAACGTATTTCAGACGCGCGAAGACGGTTCGCGTAAAGAGCGCAAAACAAGAAGTCGTCAACGTGGACGGCGAGATTCAATACGGCGACGAGGCGGTAATGAAGATCCGCGAAAAGGCGATCCGGTTTGTCGTGCCTGCCACGTCCTCCTATTTCGACGACGTAGCAAGCGGAAAAATCAGCCCGGATCATCCGCTGAACTGACAGAGGAAAGGATCCTCCGGCGAAAATACGGTTCCGGTGCAGTATTCAGTCTTGTTTTTTCGGCGGAAAGTTGCGTGGTTGTTCGTAAAAACGCGGAAAACAACAAGAAAATTTAAAAAAACTGTTGACAAGCCCTCTTAAACTGTGTATAATAACTCTTGCTTGCAGCGAGCAGGCAAGAATATGCTGATATGGCTCAGGCGGTAGAGCGCATCCTTGGTAAGGATGAGGTCACCAGTTCGAATCTGGTTATCAGCTCCAGAAAAAGTCCTTGATAAACTTCGGTTTTCAGGGCTTTTTTTGTTGCCCGGAGTGGACCTCTTGGACGAAATGATCCGATTTGAGTAAATTGTTGATCATTTTGAACCGCAATGGGTACTCAAAAGTTATGTGTATCAACGCTTTAAAAAAAATCAGATGTGAGTAAAAAGTGAGAATAATACGTATTGATTTTTCGCTTTGATTTTATCCGTTTCCGTCGGTTAAAACCGGTAAAAAATGACCTGTTTTTGACTCCAACGTGAAAAATCTGCAATCCTTCCAGTTTTTTCCGGTGTTCTTCGGGGCAGATTTATGCACCCTTTACAGAAAAAGAGGTCAAAATCGCGGTTTTGGTGCTAATATGGAAATAAAATGGCGTTCAATTGGAATAATCGGGAAAAACGCTTGAATATCAAGGGTTTTCGGCGATTTATCGGCAGGAATACGGGTCCTCGCACCGGGCGTCCGAAACCCAAAAAGTTGACAATCGGGATTTTTTGTGGTATTATAATCGGGCATTGTACAAAATGCCTTACGACAATGATCGAAATTAACGAAAACTTAAAAGGATGTTTTAGAATGAAAATCGACCGCTGTAAACGGATCAGCGCTGTTCTGATCCTGTGTATAGTAATGTCGCTGTTCACGACGAGCGTCTTTGCGGGTAATGTTTCCTATAAGTCATTTGACGCAAGACGCGCGCTGCGTATGGCAGCCATGCTCGAAAAGATCGACAAAGGTTATGATCTGAACTTTGACGGCAGGGTCACCGCGACCGACGCCAGAGAGATTCTTAAGATCGCAGCCCGGATCGACCCCGAAGACAGCGAGCTGATCGCTGATACCGGCAGCTCTCCGGCAGCGCTGCTTGGTGAATCCAAAATCTCGGTTTCCGGCTCCGATCTCCTCACTGCCAGCGGCCTGACCGAGGCGCAGCTGAAAAACGGACTGAAGAAATCCCTGAAGCAGTATGCCGCCACCTTTATCGAGGCGGAGAACACATATAACATCAACGCCGTATTCCTTGCTTCCATCGCGGCGCTGGAAAGCGGCTGGGGAGAATCATATCTCGCCAAAACGAAGAACAATCTGTTCGGCTGGCGCGGTAACGGCGGGTATCGTTCCTTTGATTCCGTTCCCGATTGTATTCTCTACGTCGCGAAATTCCTCAAAACCAATTATCTCACGCCCGGCGGCTCCTGCTTCAACGGCTACACGGTCGAGGCGGTCGAGAAATCCTATTGCCCCGGTTTTACATGGGCTTCCCAGGTGAAAGAGCTTATGAACCTGATTCTGGGCAGCGCGGTTTGACAAATAACAGAACAGGATCAGCGGACGGTTTTTGCCGTCCGTTTTTTCTTTACCCCCGATGCTGTTGCATGTTGACTTGACGCGGTCAATGTGATAGAATGAAAATGTAAGATTGCGGAATCTATTCTATTTTTCGGGAGGTTCTTATGGTCACAAAGATTATTTCGACGATTTTGTCGATCATTATCATGCTCTCATCGCTGTTCCCCGCTTTTTTGGGGGCGAGGAATGAGGATTCCTTCTCCGAAGAAGATCTTGCTGAGCTGCGTTCACTGAATGATTATCTTGAGTATATCCACACCAACGGCGTACCGTCCATGGCCACCGACGTGTTCCTTGAGGCGCTCAAGCCTGCGGCGTCTCTGCGCAGACTGCTGAACGGGCGGGTGTTCCGGCTGGATGAGAGCGATTATATCCCGGTATCCATGAATGAAACGCTCTGCGAGATGTGCAATTACATCAGGGATAATACCGGTCTTGATATCGTCGAGCTTCTGCAGCACGTTCCGAATATGAACGGCCTGCCGGACTTCTGCCGCACTGCGCTGCATCTGGACACGAAGAATTTCCGGGATGAGATGTACCGCCTGCGCGATAAAGCGTATGCTGAGGACAAACACACGCTTGGGGCTCTGATCTATATTTTTGCCGCCTATTTCAGCGTGATCGAGGACGTCAAGATCTATACGACGCCGTGGAAGGAAGATCCGGAGCAGATGATCGTCACGCTGGACGTGACCTTCGGCGACGGCGAGGTCCAGACCATGTACGCCTATCTCGTCATCGATCCGCGTACCGGGCACGCCCACAGCATTGAAGAAAAAGGCATTCTGAAGCTGGGCTTCGACGTTGATATATACGATATGGTGCTTTACGCCACCGTCAACAGCTGGCAGAGAAAGTTCGGCTTCTCGATTCTTTACGACCTGTTCTCCGATTCCAACGTGATCTTCAACTACATCACCCGGCGCTTCAAATTCGATTATGCCGGCAAGCAGTGGATGATCCAGATCTGGAAGGGCAACTACGCCATGGTGACCAACGGCGCGGAAGTCGGCATTTATACGAAGGAGATGGGAGATCCCGGGCTGTTCTATCAATGCGCCGCCGACGAGGATATGATGGTGATGGGCTTTGATCTTTATCATCACGACGAGCTTCTGTTCACCCGCGCGCAGACCCTCCATTGGTGGCTCAACGGGTTCAAGATCAGCAGCGTGCTGTATCTGCCGGAGGATCTGACGCTGGATTTCACAATGGAATTCCCGGATGAAGGGCTGCTCTCCGCCTTCACCTCTGCGGTCGACGCGGAGCATACCGATCTTTCGTATACTGTTGAAGGCCTGACCTTCCACGGCGTATGGTGAGAAAACGTATCTTTTTTAAGATCCCGGAGGAGTATTTATGGAGCGTATTTATACCCGGAACACCGCATTTGTCGACGAGAACGGCAACGAGAGGATTTTTCACGGCCTGAACCTTGTCTTTAAAGGGGACCATCATAAAACGGGAACCGAAGCGTTCCTGCCTTCCGGCTGGGATGAGGCGCTGGTCGCCCGGATGCGGGACCACGGCTTCAACGCGGTGCGGCTGGGGCTGATCTGGGAGGCGGTAGAGCCGCAGCCCGGCGTTTATGATGAGAAGTATCTTTCGTTTTTTCTTGACTTTGCCGATCTTCTGAAAAAATACGGCATTTATTTCTACCTTGATATGCATCAGGACCTGTTCGGCGCCATGGGGACCCCCTGGGGCGGCGACGGCGCGCCGGACTGGGCTTATCTCTCCGGCGGGAAAACGCCCCGCAAACCGTTTTTCGTCTGGGCGGAGGGATATTTCTTCCCCGGCTCCGTAACCCGCGGCTTTGACGCCTTCTGGCGCAACGACCGTGCGGCGGACGGCGTCGGCATCCGTGACCGGTTCTGCCAAATGTGGGCGCACGTGGCTTCCGAGTTCAAAGACAAGGAGAATCTGCTTGGCTTCGACGTGTTCAACGAGCCGTTTCCCGGCAGTCCCGGCAGCAAGGTGTTCCTGACGGTTGTGAAAAACGCGGCGCTGCAGTTCCTGTTCAACGACCGGGTGAACCGCAGGGAGATAGTCGGCAAGATCCTTGAAACAAAGGACGTGGGCGCGATCTTCGACGCGATCAACGACCCGCAGGTTTACCGCGCCGTTCTGCGCGGGACACAAAAGGCGATCCGCCGGTTCGATCTTGCGTATTATTATCCCTTCCTGAGAATGGTCGGCGCGGCGATCCGGAAGGAATGCGGCAGGGGCATTATTTTTGCCGAGAATTGCTATTTTTCCAATATGGGAATCCCTTGCTTCGTGCCGAACCTGAAATACAAAACCGGAGAATTTGAAAATGATTTCGCGTTCGCTCCCCACGGCTATGAGCTGACGGTGGATACGCCCTTGATGGAATCCGCGCCGGTGGACCGGGTCAAATTCGTCTTTGACGAGCACGTGAGAACCCAGGCGCGTCTTGGCGTTCCGGTCCTGGTGGGCGAGTGGGGCGGCTTCAACGGCGACACGCCCGGCAGCCGCCGGCATCTTTCCTATCTGCTGGATACCTTTGATTCCCACCGCTG
>CACYHJ010000232.1 GCA_902774165.1 Oscillospiraceae bacterium | reverse complement strand
CGTAAAGCCGATATTTTTGAAGATAGAAAAAACCGTCAACGGGGCCGCTGACGGTTTTTCTCATAAACATTATAACATATTTCAAGCGGACATAAAAGGACAGGTTTGCCGGGAAAGCGGGCGTTTCCTGTTTCGGCGATATTCGCTCTCTGCGTTCGCGAGCGATATTTCGCGTGTTCACGCGGAGCGTTTCCCGAGCGTCAATACTCCACCACGCCGGTATAGACCTGTCTCGCCTGTCCGGTGAGGCGGACTTCCTCGTCGGTGAAATTCACCACCAGATCGCCGCCGGAGACCTTGACGGTCACGTCCTCGCCCTTTTTGCAGTAGCCGTTCATCACCGCTGCGGCGACGGCGGCGCAAGCGCCGGTGCCGCAGGCGGGCGTTTCGCCGCAGCCGCGCTCATACGACCGCATCTTGATCATATGGGGGTTGATGATCTCGACGAATTCGGTATTGACCCGCTCGGGGAAGCACCATGCGCTTTCGAACTTCGGGCCGATCTCGTCCAGATCCAGCGCATCGATGCCGTTCATGATCACCACGCAGTGGGGATTGCCCATGGACACGCAGGTGATATGATAATCGTTCCAGCTGATGGCAAAGGGGTAATTGATCACGGTGGGGGTATCCAGCGTGACGGGGATTTTCGCCGCGTCCCAGATGGCTCTGCCCATGTCGACGCTGGCGCTCGTCACCTTGCCGTTCGTGGTGTAAACCTTGACCTTCTTGACGCCGCTGACGGTCTCGATGGTCATATGGGTGTGGCGGCATCTGCCGCTGTCATAGAGATATTTCGCCACGCAGCGGATGCCGTTGCCGCCGGTCTTGCCCTCGCTTCCGTCGGAATTGAACAGGCGCATCTTTGCGTCGGCGACGTCCGATTTTGTAATGATGATCAGCTCGTTCGCGCCGATGCCGGTACCCCGGTCGCAGAAGGTAACGGACAGCGCCTCGGGATAGGTGATCTCCCCCTCCGGGTCGTCGATGACGATGAAGTCGTTGCCGGTGCCCTCCATTTTGGTGAATTCCAGCTTGGTGTGGTGCTCCCGCAGGCGGGCGATATCCACAAGCTCGGTATTGCCCTGGTTATAGTGGCTGGCGATGATATCCGCCAGCACGTTGGCGGTATCCAGCGAGGTCAGGCAGGTGATGGACAGCTCCAGCGCCCGCTTGTGCAGGATGCGGTATTCGCCGATGGTGTCGTCGTACAGCGCGCCGGTATAGATAATATAGCCCAGCTTGCCGCCCTCCATCAGGTCGAAGATCTCCTTCGACTCGTTCATGCCCTTGACGGAGACCACGTCGAAGCCGTAGCCCCGGATGGTCTTGGCGGTGCCGGCGGTGGCGTAGAGCTTGACGCCGATGTCGGCGAATTTTTTCACAAGCGGGAACAGCTCCCAGTGGTCGTGCTCGTCCACGCTGATGAACACGCCGGTCTCCTTCGCCTTGCCGTGCTCCATGATTTTGAAGCCCGCGCTGGTAAGGCCCTTGAACAGCGCCTCGTTGATGTTTCTGCCGATGCCCAGCGCCTCGCCGGTGGACTTCATCTCGGGGCCGAGGATGGAGTTCGCGTCGGTCAGCTTCTCAAACGAGAACACAGGGACTTTGACGGTGAAATAGGGCGGCGTTTTGTAAAGCCCGGTTCCGTAACCCAGATCCCTGAGCCGCTTGCCGGTCATGACCTTGCTGGCCAGCTCCACCATCGGCACGCCGGTAACCTTGCTGATATAGGGCACGGTACGGGACGCGCGGGGGTTGACCTCGATCACGTAAAGCTCGTTGTTATAAATCAGATACTGGATATTGACAAGGCCGCGGGTCTCCATGGACCGGGCGAGCTTTTCGGAGGAATCAATGATGGTCTCCATCATCCGGTCGCCGATGTTGTAGGGCGGATAGACCGCGATGGAGTCGCCGGAATGCACGCCCGCGCGCTCCACGTGCTCCATGATGCCGGGGATCAGGGTATCCTCGCCGTCGGAGATCACGTCCACCTCCAGCTCGGTGCCCATCATGTATTTGTCGATCAGCACGGGATTCTCAATATTTCCGGCAAGGATGATGTTCATATAGTTGACCACATCCTCGCGCTCGTGGGCGATGACCATATTCTGCCCGCCGATGACGTAAGAGGGGCGCAGCAGCACCGGATAACCCAGGCTCTCCGCCGCGGCGAGGGCCTCGTCCATGGTCAGCACGCCCATGCCCTTGGGACGCTTGATGCCGAATTTTTCCAGCAGCTTATCGAATTTCTCCCGGTCCTCCGCCACGTCGATGCTCTTTGCCGAGGTGCCGAAAATCTTGATGCCCTGATCGTCCAGGAACTTGGTCAGCTTGATGGCGGTCTGGCCGCCGAACGCCACGACCACGCCCTCCGGCTGTTCGACCTCGATGATATTCATCACGTCCTCGGGCGTGAGAGGCTCAAAATACAGCCTGTCCGAAGTATCGTAGTCGGTGGAGACGGTCTCCGGGTTGTTGTTGACGATGATGACCTCATAGCCCTCCTCCTGCAGCGTCCAGACGCAGTGCACGGAGGAATAGTCGAACTCGATGCCCTGGCCGATGCGGATGGGGCCGGAGCCGATGACGATGATGCGGGGCTTCGTGCGGTCTTTGATGAAGGGCCGCGCCTCGCACTCGTCGTCGTAGGTGGAATAGAAATAGGGGGTCTCGGCGTCAAATTCCGCGCCGCAGGTGTCCACCATTTTATAAACGGCGCTCCGGTGGGGGATTTTTTCCGCGCCGGAGATCTCTTTCAGCGACGAATCAAGATACCCGAGGCGTTTGCCCTCAAGGTAATCCTCGTCGGAAAGCGTCCCCTTGCCGCCGATGGAGGCCTCAAAATCCACAAGGTTTTTCAGCTTGGCGATGAACCAGCGGTCGATCCGGGTCACGTCGAAGATCTCGTCGATGCTCACGCCCGCCTTCAGCGCTTCAAACATCGTGAACAGGCGGATATCGTTCATCTCGCGCAGACGCTCCCGCACGTCCCTGCCGTCGGCGGGGGCGCGGTTGAGGGTATTCATGCCGATCTCCGCGCCGCGGACCGCCTTCATGATGGCGGCCTCGAAGCTCGGCGCGATGGACATGACCTCGCCGGTGGCCTTCATCTGCGTGCCCAGCGAACGGTTGGAGCCGATGAATTTATCAAAGGGCCACTTCGGCATCTTCACCACCACATAGTCGATGGTGGGCTCGAAGCAAGCGCAGGTTTTTTTCGTGATATCGTTCTTGATCTCGTCGAGGGTATAACCCAGCGCCAGCTGCGCGGTGACCTTTGCGATCGGGTAGCCGGTCGCCTTGCTGGCGAGGGCGGAGGAACGGGACACGCGGGGGTTGACCTCGATGACCGCGTACTCCATGGAATCCGGATTCAGCGCGAACTGACAGTTGCAGCCGCCCACGATGCCCAGGGCGGTGACGATATCCAGCGACGCGGTGCGCAGCATCTGATATTCCTTATCCGAAAGCGTCATGGCGGGCGCAACAACGATGGAGTCGCCGGTATGCACGCCCACGGGGTCCACGTTCTCCATGCTGCAGACCGCGATCACGTTGCCCGCCGCGTCGCGCATGGCCTCAAATTCGATCTCCTTCCAGCCGAAGATATATTTTTCGACCAGAATCTCGTCGATGGGCGACATATCAATGCCCGTGCGGGCGATGGTTTTCAGCTCCGCCGCGCTGTACGCAACGCCGCCGCCGGAGCCGCCGAGGGTGAACGCGGGCCGCACGATGACCGGATAACCGATCTCCTCCGCGATCTCCAGCGCGCCGTCCACCGTGTGGGTGATTGCCGACGGGATGCAGGGCTGGCCGATGGATTCCATGGTGTCCTTGAACATCTGGCGGTCCTCGGCGCGGTCGATAGCCGCCGCGTCGGTGCCCAGCAGCCGGCAGTTCATTTCTTTCAGGAAGCCCTCGCGGGAGAGCTGCATGGCGATGGTAAGCCCGGTCTGGCCGCCGAGGCCCGCCAGAAGGCTGTCCGGACGCTCCTTGCGGATGATGCGCTTGACCGTTTCGGCGGTCAGCGGCTCAAGATAGATCTCGTCCGCCAGCGCCTTATCCGTCATAATGGTGGCGGGGTTGGAGTTGACCAGCACCACGTTGACTCCCGCCTTTTTCAGCACGCGGCAGGCCTGGGCGCCGGCATAGTCGAATTCCGCCGCCTGTCCGATCACGATGGGACCGGAACCGATCACAAGGGCTTTTTTTATCGAAGGATCTTTAGGCATTGGCGTGACCTCCCATATTCTCTATGAATCTGTCAAATAAAAACTCGGTATCTTTCGGGCCGGCGCAGGCTTCCGGATGGAACTGCACGGTGAAGGCACGGCATTCGGGGTATTCCATGCCCTCACAGGTGCCGTCGTTGGCGTTGACAAAGCTGACGCGGCCGCACTCCACACCGTCGGCGACGAAGGCGTAGCCGTGGTTCTGGCAGGTGATGTAGGTTTTTATGCCGCCCACCTCTTTGACGGGCTGATTCTCGCCGCGGTGGCCGAATTTCATCTTGACCGCGCTGCCGCCGGCGGCAAGGCCGAGAATCTGATGCCCCAGGCAGATGCCGAACATCGGTCGCTTGCCCAGCAGCTTTTTCAGCTGCTCGATCTCAAAGGGATTTTCCGTCGGGTCGCCGGGGCCGTTGGAGAGCATGATCCCGTCGGGGTCGCCCGCAAGGATCGCCTCCGCCGTCGTGGACGAGGGCACCACCGTGACCTCGCAGCCGCGTTT
>CACYHJ010000231.1 GCA_902774165.1 Oscillospiraceae bacterium | reverse complement strand
AATTTTATCATCAGACATTTACAAATATTGACATCTACAATAAAAAGGCGCGAAGCGCTTTTCCGAAATTATTCATTATTCATTATTAATTATTCATTTAATTTGTCGGGTCGAAGACCCCGACAAATCAGTATTTATAAAGGAGCTCCCATGAGTCACGATTCCCATCTCCCCGCGCTTCTGCTGCCCTGGTTTGCCGAAAACGCGCGGGTGCTTCCCTGGCGCGAGGACGCGGACCCGTACCACGTTTGGATCTCCGAGATCATGCTGCAGCAGACCCGGGTGGAGGCGGTGATCGGGTATTATCGCCGGTTCCTTGAGGCGCTGCCCACGATCCGGGCGCTGGCGGAGGTCCCCGACGACGAGCTGATGAAGCTCTGGCAGGGGCTCGGTTATTACAGCCGGGCGCGCAATCTCAAACGGGCGGCGATTATGATTGAACGGACGTACGCCGGCGTATTCCCCCGGGAATACGACGAGATCCGAAAGCTGCCCGGGATCGGCGCCTATACCGCCGGGGCGATTTCCTCGATCTGCTTTGACCGGCCGGAGCCCGCAGTGGACGGGAACGTCCTGCGGGTTTATTCCCGGTTTGCGGCATGGGATGAGAATATTGACACGCAGAAGGCGAAAAAAGAGCTGGCGGATCGTCTTCGTCCGCTCTATACGCCCGGCAGCGGCAGCGCCTTTACCCAGAGCCTGATGGAGCTGGGCGCCTGCGTCTGCCTGCCCAACGGCGCGCCGGAGTGCCCGCGCTGTCCGCTGCGGGACGTCTGTAAGGCAAATCTTGCCGGCACACAGACGCGCTATCCGGTCCGTACGGAGAAAAAAGCCCGCCGGATCGAAAACCGGCTGGTGCTGGTTCTGAGACATGAGGGACGCTACGCCGTCCGCAAACGGCCGGACAAAGGGCTTCTTGCCGGCCTGTGGGAATTCCCCGGGGAGCTGATCGAAGGCGATCGGCCGCCGACGGAACAGGACGCCCTTGCGTTTGCTGAAAAACTCGGCGTATCGCCGGTTGAAATCCGCGGCACTGCGTCGTACGTCCACGTCTTCACCCACGTCGAATGGCGCGTTACCGGCTTTTACTGTGAATGCGAAAAGCTGCCGGAGCAGTTCACGGCGGCGGACGCCGGTGAGCTTCGGGGCGTATACGCAATCCCCAACGCGTTCAAGCCTCTTTTGGATCATATCACATAGTGTAATTTTTAATTTGGTATGATTTTCGGAATGTCGGTATCCGGCATTCTTTTTTTATTTGTCACATACAAAATGTGCAAAAGACCTTGACAAAAGAACATATGTTCTGATATAATATCCCTGTCAATCTGAACACGGGGGTGATAAAATTGCCGGAATCTTCGGTCTTCGTCTGACAAATCCATCGAATCAAATTGAGAAAGGAGCGAACGATGTCTCACAATAAAACCGTATTTGCGCAAATCTGCAGAACGCGCGATCTTTCCTGCGAGGTTTATCGGGCAGCGCGGGACGGCGGAGAACCGTACGAGGGGGAATACCGGGTGACGCCGGAGTTTTCCGAACAGACGCTGAAAACAAAGGGGAAGCGCATGCGCGAGGACGTAACAGTCGACGCGATCACAGTCAGCCGCACGGAAAATCAAGCCGGCGGCAACACAGTCTATATAGGGGGAATCATTCATGGCTGAAAATTACAATTCAAAAGTCGTTCTGTCCACCGGCGAGGTGCTGATGGACCTGACGGGGGATACGATCACCGCCGCGGATCTTGCGGCCGGCGTGACGGCGCACGGGGCGGACGGCGCGCCGATCACAGGCGCAAACACAAACGACAGCGACACCTCTGCGGCTACCGCTATGGTGGGCGAGATCCTCAGCGGGAAAACCGCCTATGCCCGCGGCGCGGCGCTGACCGGTACCATGCCGAACAACGGGGCGGTGACTGGAATCATCAGCACGAAGTCCGGCGCTTACACGGTGCCGCAAGGCTATCACGACGGCTCCGGCACCGTTGAGATCCACCCGGATGAGAAGGCGAAAATCATCGCGCAGAACATCAAATCCGGCGTTATGATTCTCGGCGTGGAGGGCGCTTACGGCCCGGAGAGCGTGACCGCGCAGAGCAAAACCGCGACGCCCGCCTTCGCGCAGCAGCAGATCACGCCGGACCAGGGCTATGATTACCTGTCGCAGGTGACCGTGGCGGCGATTCCCGTAACTTACGCCGAAAACGCCGCCGGCGGAAAGACGGTAACGATCGGGTGACGCGATGGCAAACAGTAAAATTCAGCTCTCGGACGGCACGAAGCTGATTGATCTGACGGGCGATACCGTCACCGCCGCGGCTTTGCTGTCCGGCGTTACGGCGCACGGCGCGGACGGGAACGCGGTGACCGGCTCGTACGTCCCGAAATTCGCGGTCGGAATTACAAACGAGCTTACTGCAAAAGCGTCTTCGCTGACGGTCAGAGGAATCGCCGATTCCGCCGGCCGCGCGTTCACGCCCACCGGATGCGCGCTTGTGCTGAAGGATTCGTCGGCGACAACCCATACTTACGCGGAGGACGGCATGGCCGCGATCATCCACGCGTCCGAATCGGAATCGGACTGCACGCGAATCACGCTTTATGGGTATCAGAACAACGCGAACGCGGTCAACCGCGTACGGACGAACCCTGCCGCCGCAGGCTTCACGTTCGGGAACGGCACGGTAACGTACAGCACCGGAAACCCGGTGTACGCCCTGCTGCCGGGGAGATATCTCTGGGTTGCGTGGGCGGACGAGCCCGGTCCGGGCGTGAACGGCAGAACGGCCGGCCTGCTGGCGGAGGCTCAGTCGGTCGGTGTCCCGGCGGAGCTCGCCGGGGATGGAGATGCGCCGGAGGGAACCGAGGATCCCGGAACGGAAATCTGACGGGCGCAGATCCTGCGCGGCGGAAAACGCCGCTTATCGCCTTGACACTTTTCCTCCGCGGTGATATACTCTGTTTACCGTTGTTTGAAGGAGCCTGCGATGAAAAAGATAAAAATATCCTCTGAACTGAATTATATCCTCGCGATCCTGATCCTGTCCCTGTCGGTGGCGATGATATCCTGCACCGATTTCGGCCTGTCGATGATCGTCGCGCCCGCGTATATCCTTTCGCAGAAGCTGACGTTCCTGACCTTCGGGCAGAGCGAATATGCGGTGCAGGGGGTTCTGATCGTTCTGTTCTGCATCCTGATGCGCCGGGTGAAGCCGATTTATTTCACGTCCTTCGGCACCGGGCTGATTTACGGCGCCGTGCTGGATCTGTGGCGGTGGGTGATCCCGCATTTCAACCCGGAGATCACGCCGCCCGGCTCCCTGCCGTTCCCGCTGCGGGCCGTTTATTTTGTCGTCGGGATGCTGATGACGTCCTTTTCCATCGCGATGTTCTTCCGCACCTATTTTTACCCGCAGGTGTATGACTTCTTCGTCAAGGGCGTTTCGGCGAGATACGGGCTGGACCGGAACAAATTCAAGATCTGCTACGACGCTTCGTTTCTTGCGATCTCCTGCGCGATGTCGCTGATCCTGTTCCGCAGGTTCGTCGGCGTGGGCGTCGGCACGCTCATTATGACCGCCTGCAACGGGCTGCTGATCGGCGCGTTCGGCAAGTTCCTCGACCGGTTCTTCGTCTTTGAGCCGCGCTTTCCGAAATTCAGCCGGTATTTTGATATCCTTTGAGATTTTGCGCAGTTTGTGTGAACGATTTTGCCGCAGCCTTGACAACCGCTTCCGTATGCGGTAAAATGAAAGCATCAAAACAACGGAGGTATTTTATCATGGTAACTCTTGTCAAAATCCTTGTCGCGATCATCAAGATTCTGATTTCCGTCGGCAAGTTCGGCGGCCTGAACGACTCCCTCAGCAGGCTTGAGAACTATATCTCTGAGAATTCATAAGAGATAGACCCAATGCAAGGTACGGCTTTTGTCGTACCTTTTTTCGGTATTAAAAAATGGAGAATACGAAGATCCATACGGAATATCTCAGCCCGACGCTGCGGCTTCTGGTATCGAAGGAGCACACCTTCGGCACGGACGCGCTGCTGCTGGCGTCCTTCGCCTGCCCGAAGCAGAAGGACCGGGCGGCGGATCTGGGCGCGGGTTGCGGCATCATTCCGTTCTACTGGCTGCGCAGCGGCTGCCGGGGGAAGATCTGGGGCATTGATATCCAGCAGAACGCCTTTGAGCTTATGACGCAGAGCGCCGCGATGAATGCGGACGCCGGGAATTTTGTCCCGCTGCGCGCGGATCTGCGCGAGCTGCGCGGGGTGATCGAAGCGGGGAGCCTCGACGTGGTTGTGATGAATCCGCCGTATAAGCCCGCCGGCGCGGGGATCCTGTCCGCGTCGGAAACCGATCAGATCGCCCGTCACGAGACCGCCTGCACCTTTGACGACGTGTGTGAAACCGCGGCGTATCTGCTGCGGTTCGGCGGGAGATTCGCCGCCTGCTTCCGGCCGGAGCGGCTGTGCGATATGCTTGCCGCCATGCGGGCGCGGAAGCTGGAGCCCAAGCGGCTGCGCTTTGTCGCCCAACGGCCCGGCGGCGCGCCGTGGCTGACGCTCTGCGAGGCGCGGGCCGGCGGGAAGCCCGGCCTTACCGTGCTGCCGGAGCTGTATATCGAGTCGGACGAGATGCGTTCGATCATCGGCGAATACCGCAAGGAGGACAATCCGCGCATCACGGGGTATGAATTCGCGGTGCTGAATGTGGCGAGCTACGCCTGCCCGAAGGCGCTGATCCTCCCCTATCTGCGAGAGACGGCGGAGGAGCTC
>CACYHJ010000230.1 GCA_902774165.1 Oscillospiraceae bacterium | reverse complement strand
CATCCCGATTATAATTGTCGGGCACGTCAATAAAGACGGAAATATCGCCGGACCGAAGGTTCTGGAGCATATCGTAGATACCGTTCTGTATTTTGAAGGAGAACGGAATCTCAGCTATCGGATCCTGCGGGCGGAAAAAAACAGATTCGGCTCAACCAATGAAATCGGTGTGTTTGAGATGACGGATAAAGGGCTTCGTGAGGTGACGAATCCTTCGCAGATGCTGATTTCCGGCAGACCGAAAAACACCTCCGGAACCTGTATCGCCTGCGTGATGGAAGGCTCAAGGCCGATCCTTGCGGAGGTTCAGGGGCTTGTAACCCCTTCCGGCTTCGGAAATCCCCGCCGGATGTCGACCGGTTTTGATTTTTCAAGGATGGCAATGCTGATCGCCGTGCTTGAAAAACGCTGCGGATATTTTATGGGGAATATGGACTGTTACGTCAATATCGTCGGAGGGCTTCGCCTGGACGAGCCGTCCTCCGATCTCACGGTCGCACTGACGTTGATTTCATCGTTAAAAGACGCGGTGATTCGCGACGACGTAATCGCCTTCGGCGAGATCGGCCTCGCGGGCGAGGTGCGCGGCGTAACCTCCTGTGAACAGCGAATCAAAGAGGCTATGCGCCTCGGCTTTAAAGAATGCATCGTGCCGATCCACAATGCCCGGACGCTACCGGCGCATTTGCGTGAGGAAATCAAAATTACCGGCGTGCGCACGATTGCAAAAGCCTTTGACGCCGCATGTGTTCCTCCCGTGAAATGAAACCGATTGAAAACGCGAATCTGCCGCAGAGTGCATGCGGCACAGTAATCGCAGGCGGATTGGACACGGATGCTCTGGAGACGCTTACATCCGCCGGAATTCAGGTTCTTCCGCCGGATCCGGAGCCCTGTCTGCCAAACGCGCTGAAAACACACGCCGATATCAGCTTCCTGCATCTCGGGAAAAACGTCGTTTGCATCTCACAGACGCAGCAACGCCTTAAAACAAGGCTTTCGGTGATGGGCTTCACTGTATGCGACCGGGTACGGCTCGGCGAAAAATACCCCTTTGACGTGCCTTTGAACGCGCTTGTGTTAAATCGTTTCCTGATCTGCAATCCCGATACCGCGGCTTCTGCCGTCATCTCCTTTTTAAATAATTCCGATCTTACAATGATTCCGGTGAAGCAGGGCTACGCCAGATGTTCCGCCGCGGTGGTGGCCCAGCGGGCAATCATCACAGAGGACAGGGGAGTGTATGCGTCTGTTACCGCAACGGGGGAGCTTGACGCGCTGCTGATCCCTCCCGGGAACGTCGGGTTAAACGGCTATCCGTACGGCTTTATCGGCGGCTGCTGCGGAAAGATCGACAGGGATCTTCTGGCGTTCAACGGCAGAATCGAAGCGCATCCCCGGTATCATGAGATCCGCGCGTTCTGCGCTAACCACGGCGTTTCTGTCTTAAGCTTATGCGGCAGTCCGCTGTACGATAACGGCGGAATCCTGCCTCTGACGGAACGATAACGATTTGAAAGGATGATATAGAATGAAGAAGAAAGCAAATCACAACCCAATCGCGTCTCTTGGCGCCGCTTCCGTGCTTCTGATCGTAGCGCTCGCCGCAAAACACGTAATGAAAAAGTACGGTCAGAAACGAATCTGATTCATATTTCCGGACATCCCGTCATATGGTTTAATGATCGATTCTAAATGAAAGGGATGCCGAAATGAGAAATATGATATTCAGAAAAAAAATCGGCACAGCGGGCGATTTTTTTGAGAAAAATATCGCCGAAGCCTTGCCGGTTTTTTTGCTGTTTCTATGTTATATGATCGGATTTTTTATCGGACGCGCGATCGCCGGAAACGCAGCGCCTGAAAAGTATTCTGCTCCTGTTACGACGTTCTTTTCGCTGCCGGCAGACAAAACGGCGCTGTGGCTTTTCTTGTTTTACCTGTTTTATACGCTTTGTGATGCATTGGCGGGGCTTTCCGTATTCGGCTTTATCGGGATCCCCGTTCTCACAGCAAGTTACGGCGTCATCTGCGGCGCAGCAATCAAAATGATATATGCCGTTTATGTCGGAAAAAATGCAATCGTACCCGCTGCGGCGGTTCTGCCGGCAAGCGCATTTTTCGGCGCTTCTTTTTTGCTCAGCGGAAAACACGCGGCGTTATATTCTTTTGATATCTATTCCGTTTTTTTGAAACGTTCCGTGAAATCTGCCGAAAATCTCCGACAGTATTTCATTATTCACGCATTTACATTCTTTTCCGGAATAATTGCATCTCTGTTTTCTGCATTGCTTTTGTTTCTGTTCCGTTAAAAAGCAGGGGAGTGCTTCAGTCGTCGGTATTCTCCGTTTTCTTTCCGCCTGCGGATTTTTTGATCCGTTCCCCCGCCAAAGGATTGGATTCCGACGCTCTGCGGACCTGGTCGTCGGCGACGTGGGTATAAATCTCCGTCGTATTCAGATTCTCGTGTCCAAGCACGTCCTTCAGCACTCTGATGTCCGCGCCGCCGTATTGATACATCAAGGTTGCCGCCGTATGCCGGAGCTTGTGGGTTGAATATCCCTGACCGTCAAGCCCGATTTTTTTCAGGAATCCCTCCACAATATACTGAACCGTCCGGTTGGAAATTCTTGTGCCGCGGTTGCTGATAAACAGCGCGTCCCGATCCTTGACGCCCTCCACGGGCCGTTGGCGAAGATAATCCGCGATCGCAGCCTTGCACGCGTCGTTCAGGTAAATGACGCGTTCTTTATTTCCCTTACCGGTTACTATCATGGAATCTTCCTTGACCTTCGAGATATTCAATCCGACAAGCTCGGACAACCGCAGGCCGCAGTTTAAGAATAATGTCAAGATGCAATAATCTCTGGCGCGGTTTTTCCCGTCAACGGACGACAGGAGTTCACGGCTTTCGTCAAGCGTGAGGTGTTTGGGCAGCGAACGTTTGCGTTTCGGCGCCTCAAGGTGTTCCATATAGTTTTCGTGTGTGATTTTATTATTCAGATACAGATATTTATAAAACGACCGGATCGCAGAGACGATTCTGCAGCGGGCGCTTTCTTTGTCCTGACGTACGTCGGCGCAATAAGCAAGAAAAATATACGCGTCAGAAAGCGTCACTTTGTCGTAAAACTCCGCGGTCAGATCCCGGATCTCCGTATTCTCAAGATCCTCGTCTGAAATGTTATTCTTTTTCCCGGCCTTCAAAAAACGGGAAAACATCCTGACGTCGATCATATATTCATAAACCGTTTTCGGCGAACGGTTTTTTACGACGCGGAGATTGTTGAGATAATCGCAGACGATCTGCGGCAATTCATCATAATTGATATTCATCGGAATGTACCTCTTGCTTTATGAAGTATGCTTCTTATAAATAAACGCTTGATTTCACTCAAAAACGAGATCCGGCATATTTCCGGCGATTCTGCCTTTAATCACTGCCCCAAATTGCACAAAACATTTATTTTGTGCAATTACCTGTTTTTATTTTACCACCGATTCCCCTGTTTGTCAAGACAGAATTGCCGGCCGGAACCCGGAATCTGAGGGCCCGGCCGGAACGTGTTTATCTGTAAAGAATGATTTATGTATCATTCCATTTTCTGATGTTCAGCGCTCGCATCGCGTTCAGAATTGCGATTACCGCCACGCCCACGTCGGCAAACACGGCCCACCACATTCCGGCGATTCCAAGCGCGCCGAGGATCAATACGATCAACTTCACAATCAGGATGAAAATAATGTTTTCTTTCACGAGCCGAAGCGTACGTTTCGACAATTGAACGGCTGTTACGATTTTAGAGGGTTTATCATCCATCAGAACGATGTCCGCCGCTTCAATCGCCGCATCCGATCCGCAGGCTCCCATCGCGATACCGACGTCCGCCCTCGAAAGCACGGGAGCGTCGTTGATTCCGTCACCGACAAACGCCACCGTTTTGTTCTTATTGCTTGAGAACAAAAGTTCCTCTGTCTGTTTAACCTTGTCTTCCGGAAGCAATTCGCAGTAAACCTCACGGATCCCCAGCTTCTGAGCGACAGTCTCCCCTGTTTTTTTGGTATCCCCCGTCAGCATAACGGTTTTGATTCCGGTTCGGGTTAACGCGTCGATCGAAGCTTTCGCATCTTCCTTCACTTCATCCGATATCATCAGATGCCCCAGATATTGCCCGTCCGACGCGACGTGAACAATTGTTCCCTCTGTGCATTTGTGGCAAGGACGAAACTGGACGCCGATCAAATCCATCAACCTTGAGTTCCCGACGTAAACCGTCCTTCCGTCGATCTGCGCGCAGATCCCCTTGCCGGCGATTTCTTCAATGGTTCCGATTCTGTTTGTATCGATCGGCAGATTATAAGCTTCTTTCACGGATCGCGCGATCGGATGCGTTGAATAATTCTCGGCGTATGCGGCAAGTTCAATCAATTCATCCTCGTTGCTGGTTTCCGGATGCAGCGCAGTTACGTTGAATACGCCTTTCGTCAGCGTGCCGGTTTTATCAAAAACAACGGTATCCGCCTTGGACAGCGCCTCCATATAGTTGCCGCCCTTGATCAGGATTCCGCATTTCGAAGCCCCGCCGCTTCCGCCGAAAAAGCTCAACGGCACAGAGATTACCAGCGCACAGGGACAGGAAATCACAAGAAACGTCAGCGCTCTGTGAATCCATTCGCGCCAGAGCTCCCCCGTATTCCCGAAAATCAGCGGAGGCAGCACGGCAAGGAGCACGGCGGCAATCACAACTGCCGGGGTGTAGATTTCCTCTGCCGTATACCACGGTGCTTCCCATGTAGACCATATTGCGCCTGTCCGCGAGCGGCACGTCCTTTGCGCCCTGACCTATCTCAAGCGCCTCGGCCGTCTTCGTGACCGGCACCGATTCTCCGGTCAGAGCGGAGGTATCGGTCTGGGTTGCCCCTGTGATAATGACGCCGTCCAGCGGAACGCGTTCCCCCGGTCTTATAACGATGATGCTGCCCGGCGCAGCGTCCTCGGGGGCAATCTCTTCGATATTTCCGTCTCGTTCCAGGTTCGCGTGGTCCGGCCGGATATTCATCATTGCCGCAATGGATTTTCTCGACTTGCCCACGGCGACGCTCTGGAAAAGCTCGCCGATCTGATAGAACAGCATGACCGCAACCGCTTCGCGAAACTCCCCTGTTCCCACCGCGCCGATCGTCGCAACGGTCATCAGGAAATTCTCATCGAAGACGCTGCCGTGAAGGATGTTGAAAAACGCCTTTCTGAGAACGTCGTAGCCGATCACAACATACGGGACGAGGTACATCCCGAGACGCAGATACCAAAGGTCGATTTTAAATAGCTCGTCAATGATCCATACCGCGATCAGAAGCACAGCGGAAACGATAATCCGCGTCAGGGTCTTTTTTTGCTTTCTGCTCATCGGAAGCGCCTCCCTCAGAGAACTACCTCACAGTCCGGTTCCACTTTGGCGATTGTCTTGCAGACCTTCTTCATCAATTTATCAACGTCGGCCCCTTCTGCAAAGTCAATGCTCATTTTCTGCTTGATAAAGCTGACCTCAACCGCGTCAACCCCGTCAAGCTTTGCTACCGCGTCCTGCATCTTCTGTGCGCAGACAGCGCAATCGAGATCGATCAGATCATACGTCTTTTTCATACTGTTAAACTCCTTTCGGTTCTTCATTGATATGTTCCATGCCGCAGGCGATAATTTTATTCACATGATCGTCGTCAAGCGAATAAAACACAATTTTCCCGTTTCTGCGGTATTTGACAAGCTTGTTGGTTTTGAGGATCCGCAGCTGGTGAGAAACCGCGGTCTGTGAAATCCCGAGCAGATTTGAAATATCACATACGCACAGCTCGCGCTCGAACAGCGCGTAAAGAATTTTGATGCGCGTCGAGTCGCCGAATACCTTGAACAGCTCGGCAAGATCATAGAGCTTTTCATCCTCCGGCATACCGTCAAGCACTTCCCTGACAGCGTCCTCGTGCACGCAGAGAAAATCACATTTTTCGATCAGCGGGTTGAATTCTGCCATGACCTCATCCTCCTAAAAAACATATGAACAATTATTCAT
>CACYHJ010000229.1 GCA_902774165.1 Oscillospiraceae bacterium | reverse complement strand
ATTGCTCCGCTGAAAGAGATTCCTTCCGAAGTTTGCGAAAAAAACTCTTGTTTATATTATGTCTGCTTTTTTCTGAAGATATTATAACAGATAAAATACTGAAAAGCGTGAATCTAACATAATTGTAAGATTCAGAGCATCTACACCTGCTCCAGCGCATATCCTTCGCCGCGGTGCAGGACCACGCGCAGACCGGCGTCCGCCTCGTCCAGCTTTTTGTTGAGGCGGGAGACCGTCGTGTAAACGATGCTGCCGCTCTCGCCGGGGTCGGCGCCCCAGATCTCGCGGTATAGCTCCTCCTTGCTCACCAGGCGGTTGACGTTCTTGACCAGCGACAGCAGCAGCAGAAACTCCTTCTGCGCCAGCAAAAGATCGTTTTCCCCGCGCCGGGCGATCATCGAGACCGTATCCAGACGCAGGCCGTCGAACCGGATGAAACGCTTGCTGCGTCTTGCCGAACGCAGCCGCGCCTCGATGCGCGCCAGCAGCACGCCGATATCATAGGGTTTCGGGAGATAGTCGTCTCCCCCGGCGCGCAGCCCTTCGATGATCTGATCGTTTTCCCCCAGCGCCGAAAGGAAGAGCACGGGCGTTCCGTATTGCTCCTTGATGCCGCGGCAGAGCGTCAGCCCGTCGCTGTCGGGCAGCATGATGTCCAGCACGATCAGATCCACGTCGTGCGCCGCCAGTTGCTTCATGCACGCGCGCCCGTCGGTCGCCTCCAGTACAGTATAGTCCTCCATGACGAGCGCCTCGCGGTTGATCTCCATGATGTGGGGATTATCCTCCACCAGCAGGATCGTGTAACTCATTTTCCGGCCTCCTTCGGGATGGTGAATCGGAAGCAGGAGCCCTCCGGACCCGTGGATTCAAGCTCCATCGTCCCGCCGTGCAGCGAGACGGTCTCGCTGCAGATTGCAAGGCCGAGCCCCTGTCCGTTCGTTGTGGTAAAGCCCTTTTCAAAGATATGCGGCACGGCCTCGGGCGAAATACCTTCGCCGTTGTCCCGCACGCGGAATGCCTCGAACGTGCCGAGATCCTCGGCTTCCACACGGATCTCGCCGTTTTGCGTGTGGCGGCTTGCGTTGACGACCAGGTTGATCAGCACCTGCAGCAGCAGCTCAAAGCTGCCGTGAACGCGGACGCCCTCGGCGTCGGAAAGGGTGAGCGTGTTGCCGCGCTTGGCGCATACGGGCCGCAGCACTGCGGCGGCGCTCTCGAAGAGCGTCGGCACGTCCACGGCGGAGAATTCCGCCTCCCGCTGATTGCCGTAGGTATAGTCCATCAGCCGCGTGACGATCTCCGCCAGCCGGTCGGCCTCCTGCCGTATGGTTTCCAGACGCTCCGGCGCGGCGTCGGAGATGATCCCCTTATCCATCTGACGTTCCATCAGCTGTGCGTAGCCGGAGATCACCGTCAGCGGCGTTTTCAGCTCATGGGACACCGTGCGCAGGAAGTCTCGGTTCATCTCGTTCGTCTTGCCGAGCAGCTCGTTCTGCAGCCGGGTCTCGCGCAGCTGCACCGTCTGGTTCATAAGTCGCGTGTTGATGACCGTATTGAGAATCAGGATACAGACCACCATCGCCACGGGCGAGACGCCGAAATGGTTCATCGCGGCGTTGCTGCCCACGTTCAGTCCTTCATAGATGAGCATGACGATCAGCAGCGCGACGGCGGCAAGGGTGAGCGCGTCCGTCGCCGTCAGGCGCTCGGTCCGGAAATACCGGATAAAACGGTAAACGTATATAACGAGGAACAGTACGCCGACGCCGCAGCAGGCCCAGCACAGGGGAACGAGCTGTTCTGTCCGGACGATAAAATGACAGACCGTCAGCGCGGCGTAGAGCGCCGTCAGAATGAGGGACGTGCGGCGGCGTTTGCCGCAAACCTGCGGGAAGAACGCAGAGAACAGCCAGAGCAGCGAAAACGGGATCAGGGATGCGTCCAGCACCGTCAGCCGGTAGTGGAGGAAGAAATCATACCCCGCGCCCATCAGATACTCGCCGAAAAAGAAATGGTTTCTGAACGCGATCACCGCGCAGCAAAACGCCAGCGCGGCATATTCCCGGCTCTTCTGGAAAGCCGCGCACAGCAGGAAATAGAACGAAAGGAACAGCAGCCCTCCCGCCAGCAGCAGCGACCAGAGCGTGAGCCCGCGCTGATATTCGTCGATGTTTTCAGGCGTGGAGATCAGCGTGTTCTGAATAAAGCCGCCTTCTTTGTGGATGAAATTGGAACATTGGTATACGATCTCGATGCGTCCGTCTTCGCCGGAATACAGAGGCAGCGTCATATAACGCACCATGGGCACGGCCTCGGACGGGTCGTCGGACACAAAGCCGATATTGCGCACCTCCCGCCCGTCCGCGAACACGCGGGTGCCGTAGTCGATGGAAAAGCTGCACAGCGTGAGATACGTCTCCGGCTTCGTGAGGATCACAACGCGCCACGTGCCCAGCCGGTCGTCGATGAAAGAACCGGTTTCCTTTTGCGGCGCGTCGGGCGCGTGGATCTCTTCCGGCGTTAAAAGCCGCCCCGGCCAATAGTCCCAGCGATTGATGATATGGTACACGCCCTCGGAAAAGTCCACGTTCCGCGTGTCCAGTATTCCGTCCTCCGGCTGCAGCACGGGGAACTGCGTCTGTACGCGCCCGCGGCATAAAAAAAGGAAGAAAGACAACAAAAGCAGCGCCAACGCCGGAAGCAAATACCGCTTCAGCAGCTGCAGAAGTCTGTCTTTGCGCATAACGATCCCCCCGTGCTTGTTTTATGTAAAGAAAAGACGTTTACGATTCTGTATTATATCACCTTTTTCGGAAAAAAGGAGCAATCTTACATAATTGTAAGAAACGGGATCAAACCTGCATGGCAAGCTCTATCTCGTCCTCATCCTCATTCCCGGTAGCCCGGAAGCCTTTTTTCTCATACAGTTTTCTCGCGACGGGATTCTGCCTGCTGCAGGTCAACGCGACTCTGCCCGAATCGCCGAAGGGTTTCGTTTTGATATATTCAATTACCCGATCCAGAGCGTCGCTGCCGTAACCTTTTCCCTGCACCGATTCGTCGATCATCATGTGCCAGATATCATACTCGGGGACGTCATAGTCGTAGATCACCATCACATACCCGACCATCTTTCCTTCCGCATAAATTCCGAACGGTTGACACTGATTTCTGTAGACGTATGCCTGCGCAAGGCTGCGGATCGGGTGAGACACATATTCCTCCTGACCCGGCGCAAGTCTGAGATGAAAAGCGTCGAGAAAGTTTTCTTCCGTTATGGCTCTGAGTTCTGTCATTGTTGCCTCCGCAAATTGAAATTTGTTGATATTCAGTTAACTCATCCTGTTTTTTTCACGTAGATCCTTGACGGTTGGCCCTCCATGTCCGTCATCATCGCAAAAAAGGTGAAGCCGTATTTTTCATACAGGCCCGTGTGGTTCGTGGAAAGATATACCGCGTCAACGCCTTCTTCCCGCGCAAGCCGCCCGACTTCCTCAAACAGCAGCCCCGCGTACCGGTGCCCCCGGTGTTTCGGGAAGGTGTAGACGAACCCGATCCACGGCGTAAGATCCGTGGACCGGATGTCGTCCGTCTTCACATAGGTGCAGTAGGAGATCAGCTCGTCTCCGTCGGTCAGCAGCAGTACCCGGGAGCCCTCACCCATCACGTCGAAAAACGTTCCGTCCCGCAGCAGCCGCGCAAGATAAGCCCCGGCGCGCCAGTCGCTGCGCCGGATCCCGTCCATCCAGTGTTCCTGCCGGTCGCTTTCAAAAAATAGAATGACTTCCATTTGATTCAGCTCCTTCCTGTCCGGATCAGGCGTCCTTCCCGTATGGCGGCGAACGCCGCGACAGAGCAGACGGCGGCTGCCGGATATTTCAGCCCGATCCATGAGACCGTCAGCGGCAGCGCGAACGGCAATACGCCCGCCGCTTTGTTCATTCCGGTTATGATATCTGCCATGTTATACCGGCGTTCCCACTTCGATCAGATTCCCGTCAGGATCATAGAAGCGTATGACTCTCTGTCCCCAGGAGTGCGTCATGAGCCTGTTGACATATTTCACTTCCGGATCATACTTTTCAAGCCTTTCTGCAAAACCCTCGATATCGGATTCCTCAAAATAGAGCTCGCTTGCATTGTTCTCCGGAATGATATCTCTCCCGAGGAACTCTTTCCAGTATTTCTCTTCCTGAAGGACCAATCCTTCCGTCAGGATCATATTTCCGTCATTGTCAAGAACCGTCTCAAGACCGAACAGATCCTGGTAGAACCGTGCGGATCTCCCGATATCTTTCACGACGATCAGTACGTTTTTCAGTTTCATTTGTCAGTATCGGCCTCCGTATTCTTTCCGTGCCAGCGCCGTCCATTTGGAGATGAAATCTGTCTTCTTTTTTCTTGTCGCTTCCTCGACGGCCCACGCAAAATCCTCCGCGGTCACGAAATCGGGCAGACGGATCACGGAGATCCACCGAAAGGCATCTTTGTGCGCATAGTCAATGCCCTGAATACCGTCCTGCCACCAGAAACCTTCCAAGGGAGGAACGACGTAATCAAAATAGCCCTCGATGCGATGATCCCCCATTTTGCTCATCTTGATGGTATAGGCGATGCCGTACAGCAGCCCGACGGACTGCTTGTACTCGCCGTCATCCTGATTGGGGTCGCCCTGTCCCCGGACTGCAATATAGTTCATGGACGGCACGGTTACGATGCCGGGTTTGTTCTTCGGCATGTAGAATTCTTTGGGCAACACCGCACAATTCGGGCGTGCGGATTGCGCAGTAGATTTTTTCGTCAGATTGTACAGAGTCTCCGCAGGCAACCTGACGGTTGTCAAGGAG
>CACYHJ010000228.1 GCA_902774165.1 Oscillospiraceae bacterium | reverse complement strand
TCCCGTCCTTCACCGCCTGCCCGATCTTATCCAGATTGGAATGGCCCGGGAAGAAATTGGAGTAGGAGTTGCACACGCCGATAAACGGACGGTAGATCTGCTCGTCCGTGAGCCCCGCGCCTTTCATCAGCGAGCGGGCGCTCACCTTGGTTTCGTCGCTTTTCAGCTCATAGCTTCTGAATTCGTCTTCATCCAGGGGTTTTCTCTGCATCATGTCGTTTCCTCCTTTATTTTTCCTCGATCGTTGTTGCTCCGGATCCCGCAGGCTGCGCTTCTTCGCATCCCGCAAGAACGTCGAGATTTTTTTTCCATCAGGTCAAAGAAACGCTCCACGATCCTGCGGTCCTCCTCGTTGCCGCGCACACACATGGAAAGCGTGATCTGCTTTCGCAGCGTCGTTGCGCTCAGCAGCGCGTAAGGCTTGTATTTGACCGCGCCCGTCATAAAGCCTGCGGTCGGCTCGTTGCCCGAGAGCGCAAGCGCTTTTTCGTCCAGAACGCCGATATTGCTCATGGCGAGCAGCGGATTGGAATACCCGATTTTTATGACCTCCTCGCTGACCGCCTGGGGCAGGATGCTGTAGCCCAGATTCAGCAGCGGCAGCCCGTAAAGCCCCATGAACCTGTCTTTTTTGTACCGTTCGGAGCTTGCCGTGACATAGGCGAGCGTCTGAAAAATGTCGCCGCCCCGCTCCGGCACGGCGCACTGCATAAACGCCGTCTGATTCGTAAACCCGGCGCCGCTGTTGTCCTTGATGTGCCGTCTGAGATCAACCGCGCAGGAGATCGTCACGCTCTCCGTCCTGTTGTAGCCCGCAAGCTCGTAAAGGCTGTAGAAGTAAGCGGTGAGCAGCATGTCGTTGACGGTTGCACCGCGCTGTTTCCCCGCGGATTTGATCCTGTCGAATTTTGAAGCGGGGAGCGTTCTTCTGGCAATAAACGAAACGTCGCGTACGCTCTCCCGCGTCAGGGGAAAGCGGTGGTCGTCCTTTGCGCAGACGTTCCGGTACAGGTTCTTTGCCATTCTCTGCTCGGTATAGCTGTAATCGCCGTAAACGGCGGAGTATTCGCGCGTACCGGTTCTGAGCTTCACGGGGCTGATCCCTTCAAGGTCGTATTTCGTATACGCCCCGCACAGCGCGTTCATAAAGCTTTTGAAATCGCCGCCGTCCATGCACATATGGTTTTCAATGATGCAAAGCACGCTTTTCCCGTCATGATAAAAAACCGCTGCCTTCATCTGAAGATCGCTCTCGGGCGGGAGATACCGGGTCAGGAATTCGTCAACCGCCGCCTCCGGGTCGTCCGGATAAGAGACGGTCAGCACCTGGTCGATATGATACTCCCGCACCTCCCAGTAGGCGGCGATCTTATTATCGACAAAGGAGGAGTGGAGCACCGGCGCTTTTTCGAAAAAGCAGATCAGAACCGTTTTCAACTTTTCGATGTCGATATGATAGTCGTAATACAGTGCGAGGTGGACCATCCGGTCGTTGAAATCCCGGAACAGATAGTGCATCTTGTCCCAGAGCTCGGCTTTCAGCTTCAATTTCATCACACTTCCTCCCCGTCGGGCCGGTATCTGTATTTTCCGTTCTCGATCGCCTTGCCGACGATGATCAGCACGTCAATGACCACGGACAGCGGAACGATCAGCCACCCCGGGTGCCAGGGGATCAGATAAAGTCCTGCAAGCACGACGTAGACCATCGGGGCGGCGGCAGGGACGTAGACAAGATAGTTGATGATCCGCAGCTTCTGGCCCGTCCGTTTTGCGAAAACGGCGTCGACGCAGTACATGAGGAATACCCCTGCGGGGAAAACGACCCAGAACCGGGGGATCTCAAACAGCATCAGGCCGACAAGATACACCAGAACGGTGGTCATCATCACGGACAGCCCGAGAATGATCCGCGCGATCGGATGAAACAGCCTTCGTTTCGAGGCGATCTCAAACACAAGAAGAACGCCGACGGTGTCGACCCATGCCGTGACGAAGCCGATGATGATCAGCCAGCTCTGCCGCCAGTTGTGCGTCAGAAAGCTCACCGCAAGATAAACGGCGACCATGAGAATATAATAGACCGGCGTCGCCCGGACCAGAAAGACGTGACGCTTTTTTTCCCGCCGTTTTTTCAACTCCGAGGCTCTGTAAGCGGCGTATTCCGCGTGCAGATCCGGGTGGGCGCTGAGGAACAGATCAAACATGACGTCCTCATCGGAAAGCCCCGCTTTTTCAACGCGCTCCCGGGTCTGTTTCCATTCTTCGATCAGTTCCCGCTCAAACTTCAGCAGAACATCGTCATAGGGGACGTTTTTCAAGGCGTCCTCCACATGAAGCGCCATATCCTTCAAGGCAATCACCCCATCATTTATTTTTTATTATTTCGATTCGATAATAGCTTTTTTCTCCGGCTCCGTCAAGCGATTCTGTATAAATATTCATTCCGCCCCCATTATTTACAGATTATTCACACGCCTCCCGGTCCGTCCGGCTATAATATAAATGCAAATCTGAAAAATAAGGAGCGTATACTATGATCGGTATCGGCAAGTGGCAGGGCGAAATCAACGTTCAGATCCTCCGCTTCAAGGGAGACGTGTTTATTGACATCGCCGACGACGGCGGCAAATACGCCGTCGATATCAGGCTGCCGGAGCAGCTGCAGAAGGTAAAGCTCAATTTCGAGTCCATCGAGGAAGTCGGCGGCGACGGTCTGAAGGGAAAAGGCAAGCTGCTCACGCCCGCGGGCAGAGAACTCGGCTTTGAGGCAGACGTGACCTTCGACGGGGACACGATCTCCGGCTACCTCAAAATCGCGATCGCCACCATTAAGATCAAGAACGGGCGCCGCATCGGCTGAATCCGGATCGGACCGGCAAGGGACGCCGCGGCGCTCCGTCCGCCGTCGGCTCCTTCGGGAAAACGGCGGGCGCGGACGTCAAAAAAAGAAAAACAGAGAAAGGCTGCGCCGTGCATCGAACCGGACGCAGCCTTTGATCATTTTACGGAGAACCACTGTTCGGGGTCCCTTCGGACTGCCGGGCGGAGCCCCCGCGCATCACGACGCGGGCAAACGATGCATGAAGGTCAACGCAGCGGTTTCTCACGGTCGGGAAACCGCCCCGGCGTTTTTTCTTCTCCGGATCACCGCGCGGACGAGAAAGACGATCAGACAGAGAAAACACAGATACATCAGCGCCGTTTTGACCGCGGTGCAGATCCCGCCGGCGGCCGCGGCCGCCGGCGGGATCACGCCGTCCGCGGAAAGCAGCCGCGCCTCGCAGATGTTTTCCGCATAGTCAAACGCCGCCAGCAGCAGCGGAAGCAGCGCCGGCGCGCCGAGCTTTTTTTGCAGCCGCGTGAACGCGCCGATGAAAAACACGGAATAAGCAAACGGATAGAAAAAGTCCAGCGGCAGCTGTCTGAAACGATAGATCTCCCGCGCTTCGGCGGAGATCGCCGCCAGAAATTCCCGGGCGTAATCCGGAGAATAATACCCCTTCATATCAAAACAGCGAAGGCCGCCCGCGCCGCGTTCGATGGCGGGGATCAGCGCAAGATTCATCACAAGGCAGACCGCCGCGGTCAGCGCCGCGGAAACGATCAGCAGATATTTTCCCCTGCGGGAAAGAAGCATGCTCTCCGTTTTCTTCATAAAACAGCTCCCCTTTCATAGCGTGACGCGCCGGTCATTCTTCCGGCTGATCGGGATAATCCTTATGCTCCCGCAGGAACCTCTTTTCCTCCGGCTTGAGATCCAGGCCGATGGTGCCGCCGGGGTTCATCACGTAATCCGGGTCGAAATACTCCTTGAGGGTGCGGATCACGCCGTATTCCTTCTCGCCCAGATATCCCTCCAGCCAGGGGGCGAACATCTTGCCGATGCCGTGGTGATGGCTGACGGCCGCGCCGGATCTCTGGATCGCGTCGAGGATCGTGGCGTGGTATCTGCGGAATTCCTCTTCATCCTGCATCCGGGTCATAAAGATGAAATACAGGTTCGCGCCCTGAGGATAGCAGTGGGACATATGGGTCGTCACGATGGTATTCGGCAGCGCGTGGCAGACCTCGCGCACCTCCCGGTGCACCCTGCCCATATTCGACCAGTTGACCGTGCACTCGAGCGTGTCGATCATAAAGCCGAAATCCATCAGCGTGTCGCGCAGATAAGGGTCGTTGAAGCGGCCCTTTTCCCAGCCCTTGCAGACAAGGCCCGTCATGGGGATGCCGCCGTGCTTCATTGCGATTTTCGCGATATTGCGCGCCACGTTTTTCGAAAAGCCCTTTTCGCCGTCGGTGAAGCCGAGGAACAGGCAGCGCTCAAAATCCTTATAGCCCATCTTCTCGAGGATCGGGCCAAGGGGCGTTTCGTCCACGTTGTAAAGATGCAGCATCAGCGAGGTCTCCTCCGCGTCGGAAAGACGGAAGACGGAAGAGAAGCCGCATTCGCACTGCATCATTTCCCTTGCGGCGATCCGCGCGGTCTCCCAGTTCCTGAACATATAGGAGAAGCGCTTCCGGTTCTCCGGCATCCAGCGGAAGACCTTCAGCGTCACCTCGGTCAGCACGCCGAAGGTTCCCTCGCTGCCCATCATGATCTGATTGAGGTTGGGACCGGTGGCCTCGCGGGGATAATGGCTGGTCTCGATCCGGCCGATGGGCGTGGCGTATTTCTGCGAGAGCACAATATCGGCGATGGTGCCGTAATAGGTGCTGTTCTGGCCAGCGCCGCGGGTCACGGTCCAGCCGCCCACGGAGCTGTACTCAAAGGACTGGGGGAAGTGGCCGCAGGTGTAGGGGCGTTTCGCCCCGAACAGCTTCGGCGCGTTCTGCAGGGTCTGTTCCAGTTTGGGACCG
>CACYHJ010000227.1 GCA_902774165.1 Oscillospiraceae bacterium | reverse complement strand
CGAGAAAAAGGAAAAGCCCCGGGATCTGGTCCTGACTTCCGAGTCCAAGTACCAGATCGTCTATCCCGACCGGTCGAAGAACGCGGGGACCACCGCGCTCCTGAAGCAGGTGGCGCTGAAGCTCCAGCGCGCCTTCAAGGAAACTCTCGGCGCCGATTTCCCCGTGGTCAGCGAGACCCACCGCCGGGCTACGCTCAAGAACATCTTCCTCGGCAATACCCGGGTCCTCCAGTCCAAGGGGGTGAAACCTCTCAAGCGCTTCAAGGATTTCGACTTCAACATCTGGGAGTACAACGGCAACATCTACATGGCGGGGTGCGACCGGCACCGCTACAACAGCAGCAAGCCCGAGACCCGTTACACGGCCCATATCCTCGGGACGGCCAAGGCGGCGGTCTACTTCATGGAGCACTTCCTCGACGTGCGTTTCCTTTATCCCGGCGAGGTCGGGACCGACTACGTGAAAAAGGACAAGATCGTGATCCCCGCCCGCTACAAATACTCGGGCGTTCCCACCCTGAAGCACGGACTGGGCCGCAATTACGAACTCTTCTATGACTACGCCAACAGCAACCACGGCCCCGGAACGCTCCTGAGCCACGGCGGTCACTCCTACTATCCCGCCGTGCCCGCGGAGAAGTATTTCAAGACCCATCCCGAATATTTCCCGCTGATCGGCGGAGAACGGCGGCCGCTTACGGGCGTATTCAGTCCGAACCCCTGCGTTTCCGATCCGGGACTGCTTGATCTGCTGGCGGAAAATCTTTATAAGGAGACCCGGGGCAAATACGGTTCCCAGCATTACATCATCCTCGGAAACAACGACACGCCGGTCTGGTGTGAATGTGAGAAATGCCGGGCTCTGGACGATTCCGCCATGGAGGGGACCAAGGGCGCGAGGTCCGACCGTTACTGGTACATGGTGACCGAGGTCGCCAAACGGGTCTGGAAAAAGGATCCCTCGGTCATGATTGCCGGCTGGGCGTATCAGGATTTCTGGTATCCGCCGGCCAGGGTGAAAATCGATCCGCGGATCGCGGTCATGATCTCCTACAA
Source organism: Oscillospiraceae bacterium (assembly GCA_902774165.1). GTDB lineage: Bacteria > Bacillota > Clostridia > Oscillospirales > Acutalibacteraceae > RGIG2774. The sequence continues at coordinate 3,833 of CACYHJ010000227.1, read as the reverse complement.
TCACCAATGCTGGCGCCACAGCATCACCGATCCGGCCTGTTCGGTCAACGGTGAACTGCGGAAGATCATGGCGATGTGGAGAAAGACCGGACATCCCCTTATTTACAACCGGGACGAGATCGGCGCGTATGACGGCGGCGGCTCGCCGGGGTTTTACTATCTGCCTTCGGAAAAAGTGCTTTTCGATAATTTCAAAGCATATAAGGATCTGGGTTTTGCCGGCAGCAGTTTCTGCGTCAATTCGCCATTTCCGGCCACGCTCAAATTTTTGCAAAAAACCAATCCGTACTACGGAAAAAATCTGTTCTGGTATGCCATGTGGCAGATCTGTTATCTTTCCTCGCTTTCCATGTGGGATCCGGATTTCGATTTCGAAAAAGAGTATGAATCGATCAACTCCCTGTATTACGGAAAAGCGTGGGAAGGCGGCTTCAAAGAGTTCCGGAAAAATCTCACGAAATATTTCACGGAAACACCCGGCTGCATGGGCTGGGGTCTCGGCGCTCCGCTGGGACGGAGCCTCGATCAGGCGGGAAGCGAGGAAAAGTTGCTCGCACTGCTGGACCAGTCGATCGCGGCCGCCAAAACCGATCCCGATCCCCGCGTGCTGGGTGTGGCGATCAACAGCCGCCGCGACGGATTCTCCCTGCTGGTCGAAAACGGGTCGCCCCGGATGAGCACCATGCTGACCGTCGCCCATGAGCTGACCCACATCTGGCAGTATCTGAACTGGGACGCGAAAGCGATCCGGAACAAATACGGCAAGGAGATGGAGCTTGAGATCTACGAGGGCATGGCAAAGTGGGCGGAGGTGCAGTACGCGTTCATGCTCAACGAGCAGGGCGTCGCGAAACGCGCCGAGCTGGAAACGATGCTTCGCAAGGACGAGTACGGCATCGGCTTCATCCGCTACCGCGCCAATTATCCGCTTTCCCGCGGCGTCGTTCTGAACGGCCTTACGCCGTTTATGAACCCGGCGGAACCGCTGGATCCCTCGTTCTGCGTGCCGCTTGAGGAATTGTTCATCCTCCCGCCGGATCTTCCGCAGCCGGCGGAGGGCGGAAACAAAAAGAAGAATCCGTTCAACGATAAGGATAAAAACGATATCTGCGCCGTTGCGCTGAAGGGCGCGAAGGACAGAGATCCGTCCGCCGTCAGAAAATACGCCTATGAGCTTCTCGACGACGGGGAAAAGGCCTTCTATGACCGGGTTCTGGCCGCGATGACCGGGTTCGAGACGGAGCTGACGGATCTGGAAGGGTTCAACATCCCGTATCAGCAGCTTGACCGGCTGGTTTCCTTCGTCGGCTTTGACCATCCGGAAATTTTCTGGTATTCAAACTGCACCTACCGTTATTCAACGGATACCTCCATCGTCAACGGCATGACCATGCATTACAACATGACGCCGCAGGAGGCTGCCGCACGGCAGGAGAAAATCGATATGGCGATCGGCGCCTTCCTCTCCTCGGTCACAAGCGATATGAGCGACTTTGAGACGGTGCTCAAGGTGTATGAGAATATCATCAAGCTCATTGATTATGACACGATCGGGCTTGACCGGCAAAAGGCGGAGCGCGCGAAAAACGACGGCGAGGATCACGCGCCGGACGACCTGCGCTCGATCTACGGCGTATTCGTCAACAAGAAAGCCGTCTGCGCGGGTTACGCGAAGGCGACGCAGTATCTGCTGAATATGCTCGGCATCGAGTGCGTCTATTACTCGAATAACGGGCACGCCTGGAACCTTGTGAAGCTGGAGGGCGAGTATTATCATCTTGACACCACCTGGGGCGACAGCTCCAACACGAAGCCCGAGAAGAACGTGTCCGACGACGTTTCCTACGACTGCTTCTGCATGACAAGCGAAGAGGTGGCAAGGCTCGAGGAGCATGAGCTGAATCCGGATTTCCCCGCGCCGGAATGCACGGCGACCGCCTGCAACTATTACACCCGGTTCGGTCTGGTGTTCGACGCCTACGATTACGCGAAACTCCGCGACGTCACCATGAGCCTTGTCTCGCACGGCACCACGACCGTCGCCTATAAATGCGCGGACGACGAGGTCTACCGGACCATGTGCAGCGAGCTGATTGATAACCGCAAGTTCGTTGAGATCCTTCAGTATCTCAATCTCAAGGGCGACGTGCGCGTCAGCACCGGGTATACGTATTTCCGGTCCGAGGAGCTTCGCACGCTCAGATTCAAGGTTAAAGTGCAGCATTGACCCGCTGTATTTTATACAAAATAACTCACAGGGAGAATCATTACAATGGCAAAGAAAAAGAAAAAATCACCGCTTCCGATTATCGTTGCGATCGTGCTCGTCGTCGCGCTTGCCGTCGTCTTTGTGCCCCGGCTTGTGCACAAGTGCGATGACTGCGGGAAGTTTTTTGTCGGCACCGGCTACAGAGGCAACATCATCACTGAGGCGCTGAGCGACAAAGAGAGAATCATCTGCAAGGACTGCGCGGAAAAAGAGCACGCGATTTCCGGCCTTGTCGGCGGATCGCTGGACGAATACAAGCGTCCGCTGTTCGGCTCGAAATAAGACGGAGGCTTTCAGATGAAAAAAACAGTTTATAAAGCTGCGGTCTTTCTTCTGATCGCCGCGACGCTTCTCTCGTTCTCCGGCTGCGGAGAATCCGGCAAGATCAAAGCGTTGATCGCGGATTTCCAGACCGCCTGCAACAACGTGGACCTGAACGCCGCCGCCGAATGCATCGACAACCCGATTTTCAACGCCATCAAGGGCGTGTCCGGCATCGCCGGGGATCTGCTCGGGCTGGAGGAAGGAAAGCTTGCCGAGTTGGTCGGCGATCTGCTGGGCGACCTCGGGGACCTCACCACCGGAGATTATCTGAAAACGATGCAGATCAAGGTCACGAAAGTCAAAGTGGACGGCACGACCGCGCAGGCCACAGCCCAGCTCAGCGGCAGCGGCTTCGGCGATTCCAGCTACGCCACAACGGTTATTTTCGAATGCGCGCAGGTTGGCGACGCATGGAAAATCAAAAACATAAAAGGCGCTGAATAATACAGAATCATGAGACAATCCGCCCTTTCATGCGCAGGCAGAATGCGACGGGTTGTCTCAGTATATTAAAAAAGACGAAAGGGAAGACAAAAATGTTTCGAAAATTCAGAGAATGGCTGAGCGTTCAGGTTACAAAGAATACAAGCCGCGTCCTTCTGGTCAGCATTTTGCTTCTGAATATCATTTTTATTTTGTTCTCCGCCGTGCTGATCAACAGCTTCAATCTGTCCGGGACAGAGGACATGAACTTTTTTGAAGCAGTGTTCTGCACCATAACGATGATCATGGACGCCGGCTGTATCCAATTCGTGATCGCGGATATCGGGCAGGCGCATGTCGTTGTCGTCATTGTCTGCCTGTGCATCATTTTCATCGGCATGATCATTTTTACCGGCGCGCTGATCGGTTACATCACGAACGCTTTCTCCGCGTTCATCGACCGCGCCAACGAAGGCGTGAGGAAGCTGCACGCCTCCGATCATATCGTGATCCTCAACTGGAATACCAGAGCTTCCGAAATCATCAACGATTTGCTTTACCGGCCGGGGAAGCAGAAGGTGATCGTGCTGGTGCAGGCCAATAAGGCCGACGTCCAGAAGGAAATCAGCGAGCGTCTGGAGGATACGATCAACCGTGAAAACCGCGCGGTTGCAGACCAGGCGAAAGAAATCGGCGGCTTCTCGGGCTATCTGTACAGACGCAAGCATCGATTTCACATGAACGTCACCGCGCTGGTACGCGAGGGCGACGTGTTCTCCACAAAGCAACTGGATGATATCTCCCTGAAGCGGGCGAA
>CACYHJ010000226.1 GCA_902774165.1 Oscillospiraceae bacterium | reverse complement strand
TTATGGAGCGCTCCGCCCACGGCGCGGTTCGCGGAGGGCCTGCCGATGCGGGAGGCGATCTCGCCGTAGCTTGCAGTCTCCCCGTAGGGGATCCGCGCGGTCTCCCGCAGCACGGACGCGGCGAAATCGGAAACGCCCGCCGCCAGCGGCAGGTCAAATTCCTTCAGATTCCCGGAAAAATACGCGGTCAGCTGGCGGCGCGCCTCGACGAGTACGGGATCGGTATCGTCCCGCAGCCACTGCTCCGGCAGGCCGGAGATATCGAAAAAGACCCGCACAAGAAAGCCGTTCTCCGCGGACAGCCCGATCTTGCCGATGGGCGTTTGAACGAATGTAATATGGATCATAAATATCAGAACACTTCTCTGTAATAAAGTCCCGCGGTATGCTTCTGCGCGGCAGTCTTCCCTGCGCGGGCGCAGCGCAGGATCCGTTCGCATTCCGCGGCGGATTCGTCGGTAAAATAAAGAATTCTGTGATCGACAAAGGAAAAATCCCGGTTCAGCACGTCCAGCGGGACGCTGTTGTACATCACGGTATATTTTCTCCCCTCACAGGCCAGAGGGAACGACGCGCCCTTTCGGTCGGTGAGCACACCGCGCCCCGGGCAGCTCCCGCAGCCGGTTTCGCCCTGCAGCGGGCAGACGCGGTATTTCATCAGCGGCAGCCTGCCGTAGACGACCGCCGCCGTCGGCAGATCCGTTCTGATGTTCCGGATGTCCGCCGCGGACAGCTCGAAGGACAGCGCCGCCTCGCGCACGCCCAGCTTCCGATACTCGTTCAGCGCGACGGAATTGAAGATGTTGAGTCCGAACCCGCCGAACACGTCAAAGCCCTTCTCCCGGAGCAGAAGCACCTGACCGACGTTGTCCGCCCAGACGGTCCGCACGCCCAATTCCCGCAGCGCTTCAAGGCTGCGTTCAAACCGGGGCTCGTCCTTCGCGAAGACCAGCGCGCTCGCCTCGGCGCAAAGCCGCGGCCCCAACCGCGCGGCAAGACCGGGGTTTTTCAGGATTTCCGCAATCGGCAGGAAAACCCGCTCCCCGCCGCAGTCAAACAGCTGTTCCGCCCGGGCGAACCGCAGACAGAAGCCGCGGTTATGATGCGCTCTTTCCGGCAGCGGATACGAAAAGGGGCGGAACGCGCCCGGCGCGGGCTCTCTGCGCAGGGCGGACAGCGCCTCGAGCGCATCCCGGCGCAAAGCGTTCAGCCCGGAGGCGGGAAGATACAGCCCGTCGGGATTCTCTGTTGAAAAATCTTTTTTCTCTATGTAATACGGCGTTCCGCCGGTTTTTGCGATGTTTTTATAGGCGTTCTCTTCGCCGGTGCCCGCGCTCTGCGGGACAAGTCCCCCGCCGCCTTTCGCAGTGACGGTATGCGTCCCGTCGGAAACCGTCAGCGACGTTTCGGACGCGCCGACCGTCAGGACGGCGGACAGGGAGACGCGCGGCTTCTCCCTGCGGTAAAGCTCCCGCAGGGGAGCAAACACTTTTTCGTTTGCGGCGGTCACGTCCTCATAACGGCGGTAACCGAACATGGAAAGATCCCGTCTGCCGTCCAGATAACCGTCGGTAAAACCGCTGCGGGAAAACACGTTCTGCAGGGTCTGCCGGTCGTAGGGCTCCCCCGCCCGCGCCCTGACGCAGGCGTCCACCGCCGCCGCGGCGTACTCGGGACGCTTCATGCGGCCCTCGATCTTCAGCGAACATACGCCGGACGCCGAAAGCTCCCCGATCCGGTCGACGTAGGACAGATCCTTCAGGGAGAGCGCGTATTCCCTGCCGCGGGCGTTGAAATTCAGCCGACACGCCTGCGCGCACAGGCCGCGGTTGCCGCTTCTGCCGCCCAGCATCGAAGAGATATAGCAGCAGCCGGAAACGCTCATGCACAGCGCGCCGTGCACGAAGCTCTCCACCTCAAGCCCCGCCGCCCCCGCAAGCGTTCTGAGTTCCCCCAGCTCCAGCTCCCGGGCGGGAACCGCGCGCACAAAGCCCAGCGAGCGCAGCGCCCGCATGCCGGCGGCGTTATGGATCGTCATCTGCGTGGACGCGTGCAGCCGGAGCTTCGGGCAGCACTGACGGAACACCGCCGCGGCCGCCAGATCCTGCAGGATCACGCCGTCGACGTCCGCGTCGTTCAGCAGCCGGGCAAGGGCGGCAAGGGCGTCGAGCTCCCCGTCGGAAATGAGGATATTCACCGTCACATACACCTTCACGTTGCGTTCATGGCAGAAGGCGACGGCCTCTTTCAATTCCTCATCGGTGAAATTCCCCGCTCTGCGCCGGGCGTTGAACCCGGACGCGCCGAGATACACCGCGTCCGCGCCCGCAAGCACGGACGCGCGCAGCTGCTCTTTGTCTCCCGCAGGAGCAAGGATTTCCGGGTATTGCATAGAATAGAGTCCTTTCACTCCGCGCGAATGCGCGGAATATCGCTCCACACGACAGTGTGAAATATTTCTCCCGAGCAAAGCGAGGGAATATCGTTTCGCCGAAGGCGATCTTGCGGCGTTCCGCCGCAGCGATATTGATCCCTCGCGGGATCAGAGATATTGCCCGAACACTGTTATTTCAACATCGCTTCCATCGCGGTCTCGATCATCCTGCCGAAGCCCCGTTCCCGCTCCGCGGCGGGCAGCTCCTCGCCGGTGATGAGGCTGTTGGAGACGGTGCAGATCGCCAGCGCTTTTTTCCCGAGACGCGCGGCGTTCATATAGAGCGCGGCGGCTTCCATCTCCACCGCAAGGACGCCCATTTTGTTCCAGGCGCCGAGGGTGTCCGTCTCGGAATAATAAACGTCGGAGGAAAACACGTTGCCGACGTGATACGCAAACCCCGCCTTTTCCGCCGCTGCGACGGCAGCGGACAGAAGACCGTAATCGGCGACGGGCGCGAAGGTCCCGGGCAGAGCGTACTGCGCCGCCATGGCGGAATCGGTGCAGGCGGCCTGGGCGATCACCAGGTCGCGGGGCTTCACATCTTCCTGCAGGCTGCCCGCGGTGCCGACGCGGATGATTTTCTCCACCCCGTAGGCGGCGAACAGCTCATAGGAATACAGCGCCATGGACGGCATGCCCATGCCGCTTGCCATCACCGAAACCGGAACGCCGTTCCATTTGCCGGTATAGCCCTTCACGCCGCGGATATCGTTGATCAGCGCGGCGTCGGTAAAAAACGTTTTCGCGATAAACTCCGAGCGTTTCGGGTCCCCGGGCATCAGCACCGCGGGAGCGAAGGCGCCCGGCTGCGCCTCGATATGAGGCGTGGGGACAGGAGGCGCGAACATTACAGTCCCTCCTTTGCGGCGATTTTCACCAGCGCCGACGCGCCGATGCGCGACGCGCCCGCGGCAATCATCGCCTCGGCGGCCTCAAAGCTGCGGATCCCGCCGGCCGCCTTGATCTTTTTTTCGGGCGCAAGGTATTTTTTAAACAGCTCGATATCCCCGACCGTTGCGCCGGCAGTCGAAAAGCCGGTGCTGGTCTTGATATAATCCGCGTCGGATCCGGAGATGATCTCGCACATTTTTTTCTTTTCCTCGTCGGTCAGCAGACAGGTTTCGATGATGACCTTCAGAATCCGCTCCTCGCAGGCGTCCTTGATCCGCGCCAGCTCGTCGGCGATGGCGCCGCAGCGGTTCATTTTCAGGTCTCCCACGTTGATGACCGTGTCGATCTCATCCGCGCCGTTCTTCACGGCCAGAGAGGTTTCGAACGCTTTGATGATCGGCTCGTTGTAGCCGTTCGGGAACCCGACCACCGTACACACCGGCAGACGGCCGCCCGTATATTCCTTCGCCGCCCGGACGAAGCAGGGCGGGATGCAGACCGACGCGGTCGCGTACCGGATCCCCTCGTCGCAGAGCGACAGGATCTCCGCCTGCGTTGCGTCCTGCCGCAGCAGGGTGTGGTCGCATAAGCTCAGAATTTCCGTTCGGTTCATATACAATCCCCCTTTTCAGGGAAAGTATAGCATATCCCGCATCAAAATAAAAGACGTAATTACGGATTTTTATCCGCGCAGAAGATCAGAACACGTTGCCGAAGCTGATTTTTTCCGCGTCGGAAAGCCGTTCGATCCTGCCGAGCGCTTTTTCGCAGGCGTCGGCAAGCCCTGAGTCGTCGCGGTATTCCAACCTGAGGCCCATCCGGGCGATCGTTTCCGCGAGGGCGTCGACCTCGCCGTGGGGAAACCAGGCGTACAGCAAACCGGACCGACGCTCCCAGAGCGCCTGAAGGCGTTCGTAATGATCCTCCCGCAGCAGACCGGCGGAGGTCCGCACCGCGGCAACCGCGTCGCCCAGCTCCGCGCAGACGCTGCCGACCCGCCGCGCGCCAAGCGCGGTCCCGGACAAAATCAGCGCGGCGGCGAGAACGGATATCAAAAGGCGCTTCACTTTGTTCTCTCCTTTCGGATCAGCTCTGTTTTGCCGGACTCGGTCACGTTCAGGATCATGATATCCGCCGCCCGCAGCTTCTGCTTTTTCAGAAGCTCGCCGACCCGGGGAAAGGGCAGGGGCTTTTTCAGGAAAGGCTCCGAAATCTCTCTTCCGTCCAGCACGGCGGCGTAGCGCAGCTCGTCGTCCCCTTCGCCGCCCACGTCGCCCTTTTCCGCAGGCTGGTTTTCCGCCTTGAGCAGCACGCTCAGCGTCCCGTCGGTTTCCGCCACGGCGTACGCCACCTGCGAGATATCGAAAACGTCCTTCTTCCGCAGCGCCTCCAGCAGATCATCCGCGGTATAACGCAGCGCGCGCATGTTTTTCTCACACAGCGCGCCCTTTTCGATCAGCAGCACCGGACTGCCCTCCAGCAGACGGCGCAGCCTTCCGCTTTTCATCGTGACGCCGGATATCAGCACCTCGATGGAGGACAGCAGAAGCACCGAGGCCACCGCCGGCAGCATGGGCCGCGCAGGGTCCTCGATGGGCAGGG
>CACYHJ010000225.1:5052-7039 GCA_902774165.1 Oscillospiraceae bacterium | reverse complement strand
TGTCTCTGGGCATCGAGAATGATGCGGAGATCGAGATCAGCCTCGGCTGGGATGCCGATCACCAGGAGGTCGTAAAGATCGACAAGCCCTGTGTGGTACGGGTGCCGGCGGACATGTGGCACTGCCCCATCGTATACAAGACCGTCAGAAAGCAGAACTGATTCAGGACAGTTCCGCTTCAAGCATGCATATCCTGACGCCCTTCTCTGTGAATTTAGCCTCGTATTCGGTCATCACATTCTCCCTGGCCATTGGCGAGGAATGCAGATCGCGGGTATGAAAAACAGTCCTCATCCCGCATGAAGCGAGTTCCTCTTCGGCAAAATCGAAGAGGGCAAGGCGGATTACGCCGCCCTTACCGCCAAGGGAGCCGGTGCGGCGGACTGCCTTGAATGCGGCGCGTGCGAAGGCGTTTGTCCGGTAGGCGCTCCCGCTCAGGAGTAAGGTTATTACCGACGACCGCGGCTGTGAGAGCAGCCGCGGTTTTTTCATATCCGCGGCGCCTGATTCCTGTTGACATCCCCGCCCCTGTTTGGCTATAATGTGATTATACTCCGGATGCGGCGGAAGAGACTGCCGCGAAATACAATGATTTGAATGATAACCGACCTGCGGGGGGCGATTAAAGATGAAAAAGCGCTGCGTGATTTTCGGCGCGGGGGAATATTACGGCTGCGAGACGCTGCCCGAGGGACCCTTTTCCGTCGTGACGGCGGACGGGGGCTACGCCGCCGCGATCCGTGCGGGGGTCGCGCCGGAGATCCACGTCGGTGATTTTGACTCCTGGACCGGCGGCGCGATCACCGGCTGCGAGGTGGTGCGCCTGAAACCGGAAAAGGATTTTTCCGATACCCATAACGCGGCGCTGCTTGCTGTGGAGCGGGGCGCGCGGGAGCTTCTGCTGCTGGGCTGCACCGGCGGGCGCACCGCCCACACGGCGTCGAACGTCCAGACCCTCGCCCTGCTTGCCCGGCGAGGAATCTCCGCCCGCATGGTCGGCGACCGGGAGACCTTCGTCTGCCTTCATAACGGGACGCTGCGGTTCGCGCCGGAATCGACGGGGTATCTCTCGGTATTCGCCCTTTCCGACGAATGCGCGGGCGTGACGGAGACCGGGTTGAAATATGAGATCTCCGGCGTTACGCTGCGCAACGACCGGCCCATGGGGCTGAGCAACGAATTCACCGGAGCCGCGGCGCAGATCCGCGTTGAGCGCGGCACGCTGCTGATAATTTACGGCGAGGGAGGCGTTGAGGCATGAGGGGCGCGATTTTCGATCTGGACGGCACGCTGTTCGACTCCATGTGGGTGTGGACCAGGGTGGACGAACGGTTCCTTGAACGGCACCGTCTGCCGAGGGACGACGATTACCTCAAAAGTCTCGGGCCGATGGGCTTCCATCGCGCCGCGGAATACACGAAGGCCTATTATCAGCTGCCCTGCACGGTGGAGGAGATCATCGACGAGTGGTTCCTGCAGGCGAAAGATCTGTACGATCATGAGGTGCAGCTCAAGGACGGCGCGAAGGAATATCTTGAAAAGCTGCGCCGCGAGGGCGTGCGCATCGGCATCGCCACCTCGAACCACCGGGACCTGTTTGTCGGTACGCTGGAGCGCTGCGGCGTGGCGGACCTGTTCGACGCGGTGGCGACCACCTCGGAGGTCAGCCGGAACAAGGATTTTCCGGACGTCTATCTGCTTGCCGCGGAGCGGCTGGGGACCGATCCCGCCGAAACCTCGGTATTTGAGGATATTCCGCAGGGCCTTATCGGCGCGAAGGCGGGCGGGTTCCCTACCGTCGGCGTGGAGGACGATTTCTCGGTGAAGGACCGCCCGGAGGTCATGCGCCTGGCGGACCGATATATAAAAAGCTTTCGGGAGCTGTTGTAAATTCAGATTCAGCGGAGCTGAATCTGAATTTACAGTCTCGAGACTCGAGTCCCGAGGCCCAAGATACAAGCTTAAAGTCTGTGCGACTTGGTGAAAA
>CACYHJ010000225.1:0-4976 GCA_902774165.1 Oscillospiraceae bacterium | reverse complement strand
GTAATCCTGCTCAGATTTCAACACCTCGAGACTCGGGTCTCGGTACTCGGGACTTAAATTCTGATTTAACGGCTCCGCCGTTAAATCAGAATTTACTTGCAAATCCCCTTCCTCCCATGTATAATCATAATAGATCCAGATCAAAAGAAAACGGAGCTGATCCTATGAGTAAATCCGACTCCCGGCATCGTGCGAAAAAGCCGCAGGCCGGCGCGTTCCGCCGATTCCTCGCGGAGCTGACAGAGCTGGCGTCCAGCAAGCCGTATATGATTTCGCTGCTGGTCACGATGATTCTGTCCTACGGGTATTCCGTCGTGCATAATTCCATCAGCACCGACGATTTTACCTCCGATATCTATTACCCGTTCAACGGCGAGATGGTCGCGCAGGGCAGGTTCACCATCGTCCTGTTCGCGAATATTTTCCGCATGCTGAAAAACGTGCCCTATTTCTGCGACGTGCTGAGCGTGCTCTGCTTCGGCCTCGCGGCAATGCTGATGAGCATTTTCCTCAACCGCGCCGCGGAGGGAAAGCTCTCCATGGGCGCGCGGATCGTCTTTTCCTGTGTGCTGGTGTCCTTCCCCTCGATCAACGAGATCTTCATTTACGGCGGCGGGAATTTCAACGTCTGCTTCGGCTACGCCATGACCGGCGCCGCGCTGCTGCTGTTTCAGCACTGGTACCACAACAGGCGCTTCGGGACCCTTGTCGGGCTGTTCGTTCTGCTGTTCTTCATCGTTTCGCTCTATGAATCCCTCGCCGTGGTGTTCCTCTGCGGCGCGGTGATGATGTTTATCCTGCACTTCTATTACGCGCCAAAGGACGCGGACCGGGGCAGATTCGGCAAGGTGCTGCTCGTCGGGCTGGTCGCGATCGGCGTGCTGGCGGCGGCGATCCTTGTGGAATTCGTCGTCGGCAAAATCGCGCTCGCCGTCCTGCATCTGGAGGCCAGCGAGAACGCCGCGACGGGCATCGGCTGGTTCAGCGACGAAACCTCCCCGGCGGAGATCATCGTGAAGCTGATCACCGATCTGACGCTTTATTTCTACGTGGCAGCGCCCCATTATCTGCCGCTGCTGCTGCTGGATATCGCCTTTGCCGCCTCAGCGGCGTTCGGGATCGCCGCGTGGATCAAGAACAGAAATTTCACCGTCGGCGCCCTGTTTTTCGCGCTGCTTCTGCTGCAGTTCTCCTTGACGGTCCTCGGCGGCAACGCCGCCCCGCTGCGCACCGCGCAGTATTACGCGGTGTTCGTCGCCTTCCTCGTGATGTTCGCCTATGAGCGGGTGAACGTCTGGGCGAAGGCCGACGGGAAAAAGGAAAAATTCCGGGAATTCAAGGCGAAGGTCCTGCGAAAAGCCGTCCCCGTCGTCTCCGGACTTCTGGCGTTCTGGCTGATCTTCATGCAGGCGTACGACCTGAACAACTGGCTGTATCTCGACGTGCTGCGCTCCGAGGAGGAGATCGCCGTCGCCCGCGCCATCGGCGACGAGCTGCAGGCGAATTACGACGTGAAAAACATGCCGGTGGTGTTCCTCGGCAAATATGAGATCAACGATTTCATCACAGAGCAGTGCACGCTGCCCCTGGACGATCCCCGCAAGGAAAAAGCGGCGGCCTTTTACCGCAGTCTTTCCGGCGGCGAGGGCGCGCTGAACCAGGTGGCGGAGAACATCGACACTTATTACGACTCGCCCAGATTCAAATTCGTCCGCAGCAACCTCAACTCCTTCCTGCACTGGGCGTCCGTCGCCTTCGAGCAGCCGAACCGGGAGCTGCTGAAGCTGTACAAGTCTTTGGGATACGATTTCCACAGCGTGGATTCCTATAACCTGCTGATCGCTTATAAGCTGCCGGCGCAGATGATGCCGTGCTATCCCGATCCGGGATATATCGAGGTGATCGAGGGCGCGATCGTCGTCAAGCTGGGCGACGTGATCGAACTGAAGAAAGACTGAGGACGGCGGTGTGCGCCGGCGGAATCGAGATTAAGAAAAGGGTGTTATTTATGGGAAAACTGCAGTCGCTGAAAGGGAAGCTGTTCTACGGCGTCGGCGCGGTGGGTCTGGACCTGAGCTACGGCATGTTTTACAGCTTTCTGAACAAGTACCTGACGGACGTGCTGAATCTGAAGGCGAATTTCCTGCTGATCCTGACGCCGATCGCCCGGATCTGGGACGGGATCAACGACCCGATGATGGGCACGATCGTGGACAATACCCGCACGAAAATGGGAAAATACCGCCCCTGGATCCTGCGCGGCTCGATCCTGAACGCCGTGGTGCTGGCGCTGCTGTTCAACAACCCCGGCATCCCCACCGAAGGGATCTGGATCTACGCCTATATCGCGGTGCTGTATATCGGCTGGGGCATGACGAACACCCTTGCCGACATCCCTTACTGGAGCATGGTGCCCTCGTTCACCACGGATCCGAAGGAGCGGTCCCTGATCGCCACCGTCGCCCGGACCTTCTCCGGCCTCGGGCAGGGGATCATCACCATCGGCGCGCCGCTGGCGATGAAGTTCATCAGCGTGACGACCTCCGCCGACGGGAGCAAGGTATGGGACGCCCGCAGCTTTTCGGTCATCTCCCTGATCGCCGCGGCGGGACTCATCTTTTTCGCCGGCCTGAGCGTGCTGAAAACGAAGGAGACCGTGCTCACCTCCGCAAAGGAGAAGTTTTCTTTCAAAAAGATCCTCAATATCGCGAAAAATAACGACCAGCTGCGCACGTTCATGCTCTTCGCCATGATCTCCAACGCGGGCTTTTACATGATCTCCGGCGTCGGCGTGTATTATTTTGACGTCTGCGCAGGGGACGCTTCGCTGCAGGGCATGTTCAACACCTTCGGCGCGGTAGGTTCCATCGTCGGCCTTGCCGTGATCCCGATCGGGCTGAAATTCACCACAAGAAGAAGGATTTACCAGTTTTCTCTGGGCCTTGCCGCGTTCGGGTTCTTCGGGATGCTGCTCAGCGCCAAGGCGCTCGGCTCCATGCTCGTGCTGTATGTGTTCAACCTGCTGGCGCAGACCGGCACCGCGGCGATGTTCGTTTCGCAGACCGTGTTCCTTGCGGATATCGTGGATTACGGTGAGGTCAAAATGGGCTTCCGCGCCGAAAGCGTGACCTTCTCGATGAAGGGCTTCCTGCAGAAAATGGCGTATACCCTGCAGACCGTGATCCTTTACGCGGGCATTTACCTGACCGGGTACGACAGCGGCCTGCACGCGGGGAACGCCGCTCCGGTGAAAACGGCGTTCGACCTGATGATGCTGGTGATCCCCGCCGTGTTCATGCTGGTTTCCCTGCTGATCTTCACGTTCCGCTTCAAGCTCCACGGGAAGTATATGGAGGATATCACCGCCGAGGTCACCCGCCGCAGGGAAGCGAGAGAGGCGTAAATTCTGATTTATCGCTGCGCGATAAATCAGAATTTACCGGCAATCGTCAATCGGTATTCGGCAATCGTGTCTGTCAAATAGACGCTCAGCATAATATTCGAGATTGTCTTGTAAAATATACAGAATTGTAAATTTGACGATGGATGTAATATCAAAAAGCAGACGTCAAATTTACAATACGAATGCCGATTGCCGAATGCCGATTGCCGGTCGGGCGTCAGCCCGCTAAATCAGAATTTGAAAGGACTGCCTTCATGGTTCATCTGAATAATTCCTGGGACGACCTTCTGGCGGACGAGTTCCGCAAGGAATACTATCTCAAGATCCGGGAGTTTCTCAAAAGCGAATACGCCGACCCGCGGTTTCCCGTTTACCCGCCGATGAACGATCTTTTCAACGCGCTGAAAATCACCGATTACAACGCGGTCAAGGCGGTGATCCTCGGGCAGGATCCCTATCACGGCCCCGGGCAGGCGCACGGGCTTTCGTTCTCCGTGAAGGAGGGGATTGCCCCGCCGCCGTCGCTGGTCAATATATTTAAAGAATATCACGACGATCTCGGTTATCCGATCCCCCGTAGCGGCGATCTGACCGCCTGGGCGCGGCACGGCGTGCTGCTGCTCAACACCGTGCTTTCCGTGCGGGGCGGGCAGGCCGCCAGCCACAAGGGCGTCGGCTGGGAGATCTTCACCGACCGGGTGATCGAGCTGCTCAACGCCCGGCAGGAGCCGATCGTGTTCCTTCTCTGGGGGCGCTTCGCGAAGGATAAAGCGGCGCTGATCACCAACCCGGCGCACCATATCCTGACGGCGGCGCATCCCAGCCCGCTCTCCGCCCATAACGGCTTTTTCGGCTGCCGGCATTTCTCAAAAACCAACGCCCTTCTGGCCCACGACCCGGTGGACTGGCGGCTGGACTGACGGCAGAAGCCGTCAGTCAATGAAGAATGGATAATGAATAATGAATAATTAAGGACGGGCTCCGCCCGTACCCGATTTATATAATATAGATAAGGGCGGCTTTTGTTTGTAAAGGCAAATCCTTTAAAAGAAAAACCTCATTTTTTATTGCGATAAATGTTCTATAAAATGAGATTCGCGAAGCGAATCCACCGAAATTGTTCATTATTCATTGTCCATTGTCCATTAATATTATGATTGGAGTTCGATTCTATGCTCAGCTTACCGAATCTTTCTGCCTTCCGCGCCGAGATTATCAACGAGACCGACGCCGCCGACGCGCGTCTGCGCACCGAGCTTTCCGACGGCGTTCTGCGGGTGTATCTGACCGCCGGGCGGAGCCTGCCGATGTTTGTGCGCCTGACCTGGGACGTGCGGAACGAGGAGGGCCTCTACGTGCTCGGCGATGCGTGGGAGCGCTCCTACGGGGAGCTGGAATTCCTGCGCCTTGCGGACAACGACCGGCCGATGCCCTGGTATTTTATCGCGACGGATAAAACCGACTGCTTCTGCTTCGGCGTGCGGACGCAGCCCAACGCCTTTGTCAGCTTCCGGTTTGACCCGCAGGGGATCCGGGCGACCCTCGACTGCCGCAACGGCGGCGGCGGTGTGGC
>CACYHJ010000224.1 GCA_902774165.1 Oscillospiraceae bacterium | reverse complement strand
GTCAAACAGGCGCATGAAGGACTTGTCCCCCGCGCCCGCCGCGGCCCGCATATTCGGCTGCATGTGAAGCTCCGTCATATTGAGCACATATTCGAACAGCTTTGTCTCGCCCGTCAGACGGCGCAGAAAGCGCTTTGCGATCGGAATACCCGCCTTTTCGTGGCCGAGGGCGTGAAGCTTTCCGTTCACCTCCGCCGTCGTGACGGCCTTGCCGAGATCGTGGCACAGGGCAGCGAGCATGTAGTACAGCGGCTCGGACGCCTGCGCGCGCAGCTTCGCCGCCGCGTCCAGCACCTGCATGGTGTGCGTCCAGACGTCTCCCTCCGGATGGTGCTGCGGCGGCTGCGGCAGGTCGATCAGGGGCTCCAGCTCGGGAAACCACACATGGAGCTGCCGCATGGCGCGAAGCTCCTCAAAGAAAACAGACGGCGCCGCAGCTTTCAAAAGCGCCTTTTCAAGTTCTCCCATCACGCGCTCCCCCGCCAGGGCGTCCACGCGCATCGTCACGCACAGCGCGCGCGTCTCCGGCGCGACCTCAAAGCCGAATCTTGCGGCAAACTGCGCCCCGCGGAAAACGCGCAGCGGGTCTTCCCCGAAGCTCCGGTCGTTCACGTGCCGGATCAGTCCGCGCGCGAGATCGCCACGTCCGCCGAAGAAGTCCAGGATCTCCCCGGTCAGCACGTCCCGCATCAGGGCGTTGATTGTGAAATCGCGGCGGGACGCGGCCTTTTCCTCGCCGAGGAAGGGGTCGACCGACACGGCAAAATCCTTATGTCCGAAGCCTGTCGCGGTCTCGGCGCGCGGCATGGCGATGTCGAGATCATAGTGCCGCAGCCCCAGCACGCCGAAGCTTGCGCCCATGCTGATCCGTTCGCCCAGCGCGTCGAGGATGCCCTCCAGCGTTTCGACCGGAACGCGGTGCACCTCAATGTCGATATCCTTGTTCTCCCGGCCGAGCAGCGCGTCCCGGACGCAGCCCCCCACAAAATAGGCGCGGCCTCCGGCGCGCTCCACCTCAGAAGCGATCTTTTTCGCCATTTCAAGGTTCTTGTCCATGGGTTCTTTCCCTTCCGAATATGGATTCTATTTACAGCGGCGCGTTAACCCGATATAATACAGGCAGAACACGGAAAGAAGTGATTTTATGTTTGAACAACTGCACAACGGAGCGCTCTACTATCCCAACGCCGACGAGATCATGGAGGTCCAGACGCAGTGCATGGAGAAGCTTTACGATTACAACCGCACCCGTCCGGGCGAACAGGCCAGGCGTGCGGCGCTGCTGAAGGAGATGTTCGCGGAGATCGGCGAAGGCTGCTATATTGAGCCGCCGCTGCACGCCAACTGGGGCGGGCGCTTTGTCCGCTTCGGGAAAAACGTCTACGCCAATTTCGGCCTGACGCTTGTGGACGATACCGAGATCACCGTCGGCGACTGCTGCATGTTCGGGCCCAACGTGGTCGTCGCCACGGCAGGGCACCCCATCCTGCCGAAGCTTCGGGAAAAGGGGCTTCAGTACAACATGCCCGTACACATCGGCAAAAACTGCTGGATCGGCGCGGGGGCGCTCATCATGCCCGGTGTCACCATCGGGGACAATGCGGTCATCGGCGCGGGCAGCGTCGTGACGAAGGACATCCCCTCCAATGTTGTTGCGGTCGGCAATCCATGCCGCCTCCTGCGTCCCGTCGGGGATAAGGATCGGAAATACTATTTCCGCGGCCGGAAAATCCCGAAGGAATTTTTGGAGGATTAAGGGAAGAGCTGATGAAATCGACGTGTGCAGACCGGCGAGTGAATTTTTCGTCTGACGAAGACTGAAAAGCGACGGAATACTTTGTGTATTTCGAGCTTTTCAGGCAAAGCTGGGCGGAAAATCCGCCGTCAGGATGCGCGCGGGGATTTATTCAGCGTTTCCTTAGGGAAATATCCTTAACAGCAGCGCGAACAGATCTCCCCCGCTCTCCGGCAGCGCCTTTTCGATCTTTGCGGCGGTTTCGTCGATCATGGCATTGACGCGCGTGACCGCCGCGTCGAGCTCGTCCTCCTTTACATAGTGGGACAGGCGCCCGCCCGCACGGAATACGCCGCCCTCCGTGCCGAGAAAGCGCCGGGTAAGCCTGGTATCGTAACGTCCGAAGGCGGCGACAAGGCCGATTGCGTCCGCGATCACTTCGTCCCGCAGGGCGTCGATGTCGTCCGGGTAGAGCCCGCGGCAGACAAAATGCGTCAGCTCGTGGTATTTGCGGATCGTGAGGGACTTTTCCCTCCACGCCGCCGCATCCAGGCCGACCTCCTCCGCCGGGACATTGCTGTAGTCCCCGCCGCTGAGCAGGATCAGGCTGTCGAGATAGTTCTTTTTGTCACTGGTGAAGCGGTTGAATTCCCCGCTCCAGTCTTCCCCGCCCGCGGCGAGATAGGCGTCGCGATGATTATGAATCTTTTCCCAGTTGATAAGACCCCGGATGGCGGCGGCGCCGACGGAATCGGGGATCTCCGCCGGTTCGCAGCGGTAGCCGAGGGCGCGGTACGCATGGACAAAGTCCCCGCGGTCGCCGAGATACAGGATCTCCGCGCGCCCCGCCGGCGTATCGTAAGAGCTGAGGGCGATGTCCTTTGGGCAGGCAAAGTCCGGCGCCGTGTCCGGAATCTGCCCCCCCAGCACCGCGTCCTTATATTTCTCCGTCTGCCGGGCGCCCGTCTGAATGGGGAGTAAAAGCTGCGGATAGCGCCTGGAAAGTCTTTTGATATCACTGTCCATTTTGCGTCCCTTCCTTTCCTTTTGCGATTATAGCCTCTCGCCCGTTTCCCGTCAAGAAAACGCGCCGGGTGTGAACGATCTGTATATTTTCCGCGATTTCCCTTGACAAAGCAGAAGAATCAGTGTATTCCTTCGTGTACTCCGTCCGGAGGTTGGAAAAGGAATGGATATGAACGACATAAAAACAGAGCGGCACTTCTATCTGCCGCATATCGGCCAGCGCATTGTGAAGACGAGCATCGCCGTCTTCATCACGCTGCTGGTCTATTACCTCCGCGGCTACCGGGGTGCCGAGATGCCCGCCGAGGCCGCCATCACCGCCATCATCTGCATGCAGCCCTATGTCCGCGACACCCGCGATTTCGCCGTCAACCGCTTCATCGGCACGCTGATCGGCGCGGCCTGGGGGCTGGCGTTTCTGCTGCTGATGCTCATTTTCCCCGCGATCGGAGACAATCTCCTGCTGGTCTACCTGCGTATGGCGATCGGCGTGATGCTCACTCTCTACACCTGCGTGCTCGTGCACCGGCCCGACACCTCCGCCCAGGCGGCCATCGTCTTCATCTGCGTGGTTATCGCCTTTCCGGAGATCGAAGCTCCCCTGCAGCAGGCGCTGGAGCGCTTTACGGGTGTGCTGCTCGGCACCTGCACCTCCATCGCGGTAAACGTCTTCCGTCTGCCCCGGGACAAGGAGCGCGGATATGTCTACTTCGTAAAAATCGCGGATCTGGTGCCCGACCGCTTCTCGCACCTGCCCGCCGCGGCCCGCTTCCGGCTGAACTATCTCTATGACGACGGGGCCAAGATCTGCCTCATGTCGGAGCATGCCCCCGCCTTCTTCACGCTTACCATGAGCCAGACCATGCTGAGCGTCCCCTTCATCGTCATGGGCGGCGCGGCCATCTACGACGCCAATGAGAACAGCTATCTCAAGGCCGAGACGCTCGACCCCTGGGAGGCCGCCCGCCTGCGGGAGCATCTGGACGCCCTGGGGCTCGGCTACTTTATCTATACCGTTCACAACAACAAGATCTGCATCTTCCATCAGGGCAAAATGCACGAGCAGGAGCGGAAGATCTACGAGCGCATGAAGCGCTCCCCCTACCGCAGCTATCTGGAGGGGGAGATCTACCAGGCAAACGAGATCGTCTATCTCAAAATCATTGACGAGACCGATAAAATTGTCGTGCTGGAAAAGAAGCTGGAGAGCTTCCTGGCCGGGCGAAAGCTCCGCGTGGTCGTCCGGCCCCAGCAGTCCGCCCCCGGCGTCAGCGGGCTCTATATCTACGCCGACACGGCGACCTTCCCGCAGGCGGAGGCGCGGCTCATGGAAATACTGCGCAGGAAGGATCCGGCGCTGAAGCCGCGGGAGGTGTTCCTGCGCACGCCGTACCGTTCGGAGCATGACGCGATGGTACTGCTCCACCGTCTCGGCAATCTGTATGAGCCGCTGAAGATCCTCCGCCTCTTCCCCCGTTTGAAGGAGAAGCTGGAAAGGGACGAATAATACCCGAAATCCGAAAAGATGCTGACAGGGGCCGATCATCAGACCGACCCCTGCTTTTTCTTTTATTCTGCGTTCTCCACAGCCGTCCCTTCGACGTACGCCTCGCCGCCGACGGTGAGGGTGTGGCCGTTGAGCCGGATGCTGCCCGCCTCGCAGCGGAGGCTGTCGATGTATGAGTCCCCGGTGAGACTCCAGACCGCGCCGTCCGTGAGTTCAACGGAAGCCTTGCCCGCGTTCTCCGGGTTGACCGCGCCTGTCAGGACGCTGCCGTCCCAGAGGTGGAGATCAAGCACGGAATCCTCATCCGTAAGGATGTCGCCCGCAAGCTCCTGCGCCGCTGTGCAGAGCTCCGCCTTGCCGCCGTCGGTCACGGTCAGAAACGCGCCGTCCGGATCGTCGTCGACGATTGCGGCCCCGGTCAGGTTAATAATCGCCTTTGCGTCGCTGACAAGAAAGACGTCGCCGTGCAGATTGGTGAGGCTTCCGCCCCGCATGGTGAAGATTGAAGCGTCCTCCCCCTCGTCGGAAGCGCAGAACAGAACCGCCTGATACCGAAGGGTTTCGCCGCTGCTCTCCGTATGTGCGGCATGGTTGGCAGTCAGCGCGACGTTTTCAAGGGTAACGTCTCCGCCCCCGTCGATGATCACGCCCTGCGCGGCGGCGGCGCTGAGCTCCGCGTCACGCACTGTGATGTCCGAGGCCGCGTATATTGCCGGGGA
>CACYHJ010000223.1 GCA_902774165.1 Oscillospiraceae bacterium | reverse complement strand
GCCGCGCTCGCGCTCGATGTCCATGGAATCCAGAAGCTGCTCCTCCATGTCGCGCTTTGCGACGGTGTCGGTCAGCTCGATATAGGATTTCTTCGTCGTGGAAATCAGATATTTTGTGCCGCCGAGAACCGCCAGGTCCAGAGAGATGCCCTGCATCTTCGCGGTCATACGGATATCTTTTCCGCGCTTGATGAACGCCATGGGAACGGTCTCGCCGTCGGTCTTCATCGTGCCGTACAGGCCGAAGGATTCGCCGTTGAGGATGTCGATGGCCTTGCTGACGGTGTCGTTGGTCGCCACCTGAACATAGCTGACGGGCGCGTCGCCGGCAGGCTCGCCCTCGGGGTTGGTAACGGTCACAATGTTGCCGCTCTCGTCAACGATCGTCTCGGGCGCGGCAGCGGTGGGATCCGCGGGGTTTGCCGTGCCGGGCTTTACCATCTGCAGATAATAGTGGGTGTTGCCCTCCGCGTCGGTCACAGCCACGGTGACGTTCGCGCCGTTCGCGTCGGTCAGATACTGGTACTGGGTCTGCGAGACCGCATAGGTTTCAAGGTGATCCTTCGCGGTGGTCGCGCCATCTTCGCCGTTGTTTTTCTTTCCTTTGGTGGTGCAGGAGGTCAGCGCGCAGACAATCGCCAGAACGCCGGCACCGGCTGCCAGGATTTTTTTATTCGTATTCATCATAACATTCTCCCCCATAAAAAATATTGTAAATATTTTACTATATGACAAAGAAAAAATCAAGCGTTAACATGAAAATTCTGTTTTCCTTCACGGTTTTGACAAATTTAACGTTATTTCCCGATTTTTGGATTGACCTTTTCCCCGGGTTTGTAGTAATATATCATTATATAATACCGTCTGCTCTGCCGGCGCGGCAGGAGAACCGACCCATCGGAGGCTTTTGTATGATAACCGTTTCCCCGTCCATTCTGTCATCCGATTTTTCCAATCTTGAGGCTGAAATTCGCTCGCTCGACAGCGCGGGGGCGGACTGGATCCACATCGACGTGATGGACGGCGTATTCGTGCCGAACATCACGCTGGGCTTCCCCGTGATCCGCGCGATCCGGCCCCATACGGCGCGCAGGTTTGACGTGCATCTGATGATCGACCGTCCGGAGCGGTACGCCGCGCAGTTTGTCGAGGCCGGGGCGGACCTTGTGACGTTTCATATCGAGAGCACGGCGCAGGTAAAGAAGACCGCGTCGCTGATCCGGCAGGCGGGCGCGGCGGTCGGGCTCTCCGTCAGACCCGGCACGCCGGCGCAGGACGTGTTCCCGTATCTTGAGGAGCTGGATCTTGTGCTGGTCATGAGCGTGGAGCCCGGGTTCGGCGGGCAGTCCTTCCTGCCGGGAAGCGTTGAAAAGATCCGCGTGATCCGCCGGGAGGCGATGCGCCGCAATCCGGAATTGATCGTTCAGGTGGACGGCGGCGTCAATGAAAAAACGATCGTCGACTGCGCCGCGGCGGGCGCCGACAGCTTTGCCGTGGGAAGCACGGTCTTCAAAAGCGCCGACCGGGCTGCGGCGATCCGCTCACTCCGGGAGCGCGCCGAGGCCGTCTATCTGCGGGATCTTTAATCGTTCCCCGTATTCGTCCAGCCGGGCGCGCAGGACGCCGTCGTCAGGCAGAACGTCGCCGAATTCACACAGCGCCTCCCGCGCCGCGCAGGCGTCGAAGGACAGATAGTATTCGCCCTGCAGCCGGTAGGCGCAAAGTCCCGCCGCGGGTTCCCCGCACAGCCTCAGGCAGTCGAGAAACGCGTCCGCGTCTTTGACCCTGCACAGAAAACGCCGGGAATTCTTTTCCCTGCGCGAAAAAATCAGGATGCAGCCGTCGTCGGCGCAGGGGAGCGATTCGATCGTCAGTCCCGCGTCAAACGCCGGCGCGCTCGAACGAGCTTCTCTTGCACGGTCCAGCACGGTGAGGATCGCCCGCCGCGTCGCGCTCTTTGCGGGGTCCAGCCCCGCGTATGTAATGCCAAGCCTCCGCATGTCCTCGCCCGTCAGCGCCACGGAGAGCCTGCGGGCGTCGGAAGTCAGAATGTTCACGTTGACGCCTCCGTTTTCGGATTGATATAAATAAGTTCTGTCTCTATCATACCGCCGCCGGACGCTCCGGGGCAATACAAAAAATATGGAAAATCGGGACTCGTCCGCCGCGCGGGCCGCGTCGGACAACGAAATAAAGAGGGAGCCGTATGAAAAATAACGAGAAAAAACAAAATCCGTCGCCGATCCGCCGCGCCGTGCAGCGCAGGGACCGGCGGGAAGAAGCCTCCACTGCGGCGGGCTATTACGATTTTTCGCCGGAGTACCCCGGCGCCCAGCAGGATTCCGGCGTGGTCTACCGGAAAGAGGGGCGGCGCACGACGTCGCTGCGCACGAAGCTGCTGATCGCCCTTGCCGCGGCGCTGGTGTTCTGCACCGCCTTCACGGTCTGCCGCGTCATGTTCCGCATCTCGGAAAAAGAGCCCGGCTCCGTGGGGAACGAGTTTGATTATAACGATGAAACCGCGCCGCCGGAGTACACCACCGTCCCCGTCGCCGTGGGATGACGTTTCTCCGATTGATTTGTAAAATAAAACCGCTTTCGTTTCGGAGGTTTTTATGCAGACAGGGTATTCAGATCGGCAATACAAAAAGACAAGGACGGTTCTGATTGCCGCGCTGGCGGTGATTGTTGCGCTGGCGATTGCCGGCGTCGTGTACGTCGTGGTCAGGTCCGGCGCCGCCGGCGGGGCGGCGAAGAAACCCGGGCAGCCCGTATCATCCTCCTCCGGCAGCTCCGATGAGGAGCCGGAAAAAGCGGAAGCTGTATCGACGCCCTCCGCGCCGCCTGTCGCGGAGTCTGAAACGAGCGAATATCTTGCGCAGCGGCTGTATGAATGTTACAGGCAGACGGTTGAGGGCTTTGTTGAGGAACTCCGGGAACGCTATAAGAATTATCCGGATGAGGTTGAGGAGTATATCGATTCCAGCAAGTATTTCCTTGCAGATATGAATGCGGACGACATTCCGGAGCTTGTTGTGTGGAATTGCTGGGGGCCTGATATTGCTTCACAATATGCAAAACATTATACTTTTGACGGGACCGACGCCCGATTTCTTGAGGAAGTTGATATGTCGCATGCGGTATATTATATATTGCACTTACCTTCGATAGACCGGCTTATAACGGTTACCGGCTATCGGGAAGAGAGCACCGTTTATGCTTTTTCGGAGCATCTGAACCCGGAGGATAATTACAGCTTCAGCGGAGAGCACCTGGATGAGGATGAGATTAAACAGCCGATGTGCTGGAATATCAGAGATCCTTATGGCCTGGAGCCGCTGAAAAATGTGGTATTCCCGGTCAGAGAGGCGCCTGATCCGGATAAGACCTATTATGTGCCTTCTCAGATGATATTGAAAAGTTCGGAAATGGAAGACGTCGAGAAGTGTTTCCTTTGGTCCGACGCGCAGGTTATTGTGAAAAACGGGAATATTGACGCTGTCTCAGGTGAAACCGAGGCGGCGGAGGGCGACACTCTCATTTCTTTTGACGAAATCGGTGCGTTGACCTCAGGCGAAAAAGTCTGGATTGATCGGGACGGTGTAAAATATAAAGATACGTTTACCTTCATAAATAAATACGGCTTCCTGCGTTATTTATCGCAGGATCGGGAAAACCTGTCGGACCGTACCGTGGAGAATGTATGCGAGCATTATTTTAATCGCATCGGGCTGATGGACGGATATGATGTTATTGAAGATATCTATTATTCCGGTGATTTTGCGAAGCTTACATGGCAGGAAAGCGAATGGATCTATGTATGGACCTATCTGTATGAAGACGGCAGATGCATCGGCGCGGACTTTGGAGAACTCGGATCTGCTTGCACTGAGCGAATCCGGTATTCTTTTGACGCAGACCGTCTCGTCTCTGTGAAGTATGTGGATGATTATAGCGACGAAAACAACTGGTCTCTGGATATCAGCTACGACGAAAACGGGAATATCGTCAGAATCGTCGGCGGGGAATACGATGTGGACGTAACGATCGATTATACCCCGGGGACGTACGCCCAGTACCGGGCGTTCCGGGCGATCAAAAACTGCAGCACCGATGTGTATACCCCGAACGAGCGCATTGGCGGTTATTATGATAATCTCTTCTATTGAGCCGGACGGGATTTGAATGATACGGAGGTTTGTTTTGAAAAAGGGTATTGCTGTTATTTTGAGTCTGGTTCTGCTGCTGGCGTTTCCCGTCGCAGCTGCCGCGCAGTCCGCGCAGGGCGACGCGAATGCCGACGGGAAAATCACCTCCGCCGACGCCCGGCTCGTTCTGCGCGCGGCGGCCGGGTTGATTCCGGATCCGGATAAAACCGTCTGCGACGTCAACGGCGACGGACGGGTGACCTCCTCCGACGCGCGGCTGATCCTGCGCTACGCGGCGAAGCTGGAGACCGATTTTTCCTCTGAAGAGCTGGTTCCCGATCTGGACGTCGGGACGCTGAACGTGAAAAGCGCGATGCTCTATGACGCGACCGCCGACACCGTTCTGTTCCGGCTCAATCCCTTCGGGAGCGTCGCGCCGGCGAGTCTTACGAAGCTGCTGACGACGCTGACGGCGCTGAAATACTGCTCCGCCGATACGGTGTTTTCGGTCGGGGATGAAATCGACCTGATCGGTTATAATTCCTCGGTTTGTTACCTGCGCAAGGGCTGGCGCGCCCCGCTGAGAACGCTGGTCGCGGGCATGCTCTCCTCCAGCGGCAACGACGCGGCGTTCTGCATCGCCGCCAACGTCGCAAAAAAGTACGGCAGCTTCCCGACCGACGCGGACGCCGTTTCGTATTTTGTGGAATTGATGAATCAGACGGCGGCGTCACTCGGCATGAAGGACAGCTTATTCAAAAATCCGGACGGATACGACGCCGCAGGGCAGCACACCACGGCGCAGGACCTTCTGATTCTGGCGAACGCCGCGCTGAAAAACGATCTTGTAAAAGAGATCTG
>CACYHJ010000222.1 GCA_902774165.1 Oscillospiraceae bacterium | reverse complement strand
AAATTGAAAACCTGCGGTTTTCAGCTAAATTAAATTCGCCCGCAAGCTCGCGAAGCGAATTTAGCTCCCGAAGGGAATTTAGCTGGCCGCAGGTCAATTCAGCTCGCCGTAAGGCGAATTTAGCTGCGGCGCACTTCCTTACGGAAGGCGCCGCTCTGTCGGCTTTTTTATATTCCATTTTATCTTTCAATCCCTTATATCGGCAGAAGCCCGGATTTTTCCTCCGCGGGCGGGGTATAGACCGCGTCGCCGGGGGCGTGCTGGGTCAGCTTCATGAAGTCCACCTTCATCAGCGGCGTCTCGGGCAGCTTGTCCAGCTCGACGATCTCGCGGGGCTGGGAGAACTTCGAGAAATTGCGGGCGATCTCGTCCCGCATGATCTTCTCATACTGCGCCCGGTCGCCGGTCTTGTCGTTATACGAGACGAACATACGGATGATGGGCTTGCCCTTGTCGTCGTATCCCTTGACGCAGCAGACCTCGCTGACGAAGGAAAGCTCGGTCAGACGCTTTTCGATATCGCTGGGATAGACGTTGTAGCCGGAGATGATGATCACGCGCTTTTTGCGGCCGGAGAAGAAATAAAACCCGTCCTCGTCCCGGTAACCCAGGTCGCCGCTGCGCACCCACTGCACGCCGTTTTCGTCGGTGGTGAGACCTTCGCCGTCGCTGCCGTCGTCGGTATAGTAACCCTGCATGATCGTCGGGCCGGAGATCACGATCTCGCCGATCTCGCCCGTGGGAAGCGGCTTGCAGTCGTCGTCCCAGATATCCATCACGACGCCCTCGATGGGCAGGCCGATGGAGTTGGGCTTGAACTGATCAATGCGGCACACGCAGCAGACCGAGCCGACCTCGGTCAGGCCGTAGCCCTGGCGCAGCCGTCCCTGCGCGCCCCATTTTTCAAGGTATTCATTGAACTCGTCCAGCCACACCTGCGGCGCGTCGTCTCCGCCGCAGAACGCAAGGTGCAGATTCCTCAGGCACTTGTTGTCAAATTTCTTATCCTCCATCAGCTTCTTGAACATCACCGGGATGCCCACGATGCCGATGATCTGGTTCTGCCGCATCAGGCGGTTGAACATCTTCGCGTCGAACTGCATCATCGGGATCAGCCTCGCGCCGTTGCACATGGCCATATGCATGGCGACGGAAAGCCCGAAGCAGTGGAACAGCGGCAGGACGATGACCTCCGCGTCGATGCCGGGCTGATAGATGCGGTCCAGCTTCGACATGCGGCAGACGATCTCGTTGATGGCGCGGCTGGTGAGCTTGATGGTCTTGCTCTTGCCGGTGGTGCCGCCGCCGTTGAGATACACCGCGGTCTTGTCGCAGTCGCAGTGATCCTTCACCCGGGACTTGCGGAAACGCTTGAGGGCGGTGAGATATTCCTCCCTGCGCCGGATCTCCGGGAAGACCTTTTTCAGGATCTTCTCGCCCGCGCCGATGCCGCATTTGGCGAAAACATTGGAATAGTCGGAACTGTGGCACACAAGGATCGGCAGATTGAGGCCGTTGAGCATGTCGGTATATTTCTTCGCCAGCACGTCCAGCACCATGACGCCCTTGGAATGCAGCTGGGTGATGGTCTCCTCCACCACGTCCGGCGGCAGAAGCGGATGGATAAAGTTGACGATCACGCCGATTTTATTCAGGGCGTAAAACGCCACAATGCTCTGTACCGTCGTTGGCATAAAGACCGAATATACGTCGCCGGGCTGCAGGCCCAGTTCAATGCGCAGATACCCCGCCAGCGCGTCCATGTCGCTGACGATCTTCGTGTTGGAAAACCATTTGCCGAAATGCTGCTGGCAGTAATACTCGCCGTATTCCTCCGTGCAGGCCTTGTAATAAGCGTAACAGCTCATATTCCCGGGTTCAACCATGTTTTACACCTTCATGACATAAAATATTCAAATTCGCAATCAACCGTTAATAAATTATTCATTTTATTATCTTATTGCTGCATTAATTGTATCATCCGGATCGGAATAAAACATCGTCCATTCTCGGCATATTTCGGACTAAACATCATGATTTATTCAAGAATTCTTCATGATTTTCCGCAACAAAAAGCGAATAAAACAACCGCAGATTGACATTTTTTCACAATCGGATTATAATAGATGCAGAACGGCAAAATCGGCGCGGCGGCGCGCACGGCGGGAGCGGATGAAATATGCAGAACCAGCAGAGCTTTGCGGATCTGGAATACGCGATGCGCAAAAAAAAGACGAAACGGGAACTCTTTCTCGACCTGATGGATTCCCTCGTCCCCTGGGACGAGTGCATTGCGCTGGCTAAGCCCAGCTGCCCCGCGGGACGGCGCGGCAGACCCGCCCGCGACCCGGAGATGATGCTTCGCATGTATCTGCTGCGGCGCTGGTTCGGCCTCTCGGACGCGAGCGCGGAGGACGAGGCTTACGACAGCTTCGCGTTCCGCACCTTCCTGCGCCTGAGTTTTTTCGACGAGCAGACGCCGGACGCCACAACGCTGGGCAGGTTCCGCCGCAAGCTGGACGGCAGCGGCGCGGGAGCGCAGATCGACGCGCTGATCGCCGCTGCGCTGAAGCAAAAGGGGCTCTCGCTGCGGCACGGCTCCGCAATCGAGGCAGCGGCGGTCAGGACGAAGGCGCCGAAGAAGAAAAAAAAGAAACCCGCCGGAAGAAAGGCGAAGAAAAAAACGAAATAAAGACGCAGACGCGGGGCCGCCGTTCTCGGGCGGTCCCGCGTCTCTCTGTTATTCATGCGCGCCGTAATTTCCGGATACAAAAACAGGATCCCGCCGGGATGATCCCGCGGAATCCTGATTTTTGTCATTCCGTCTCTTCTGCCGCCGCATCCCCGGCAGCCGGTTTCATATTCAGGAAGCGCTCCACCGCCCGGCGGACGCCCTGCTCAAACAGGAAGAAATCGTGTTTTCCCTCGATCTCCTCAAATTCAAAGGGATACCCCATGCGCTCCATCCGGGCTTTGAATTCGAGATTATCCTCCCGCAGCATATCCTGCGTGCCGGTGGTGACGTACAGGCGCGGGAAAACGCCGTTGTTCAGAGCTTTTTCCGCAAGGACCGTGATATCCTCGCCCACGTCAAACTCCATGTCCCTGCCGATGATATTATAGAAGAACGGAAAACCCGCCCTGCCCTTTTTCTTCCATTTGGCGACCTCCTCGCTCAGGGAGGTGAACGCCGGGGAAAGGGCGGCGCAGAAGCCGTAATTCTCCGGGTAGGTGAGGGCGCATTTCAGCGCGCCGTAGCCGCCCATGGAACAGCCCATGACGGCGGTATCCTCCCGGGCGGCGCTGATGTTGAACACCCGTTTCACCGTTTCCGGCAGCTCCTCGGCCACATAATCGAAATAACGGTAGCCGTGCTTCATGTTGCAGTAAAAGCTGTGCTGCACCTCGGGACAGATATAGATGACGTCCTTATCGAAAGCGAGGTACGGCAGCATGGAAAAATTCGCAAAATCCCCGTTGCCGCCGCACATGCCGTGAAAGACGTAGCAGACCCGGTAACGTTCCGTCTGCCCGTAATCGTTGGGCGTGATGACGGTGATCCCGCTCTCCATGCCGAGGAGTTTGGAGTAAATGCTTCCCCTGAGAACCATGTTTTCCGCGCTCCTTTACTTCATCAGAGCGCTCATGAAGGCGATCATGTTCTTTTTCTCATAATCGGGAGCCGGCGCGACGTCGCTCTCGCTCGCGCCCGGGGTAAAGCTGTTCAGCTCGTAGATCGCGGTCTCGCCGCCCTGCGGATCGCTCTTTTCAAACCGCTTGATCTGCCCGTCGACCACGTAGACGTCCAGATTTCCGCTGCCGGCGCCGACGGTGAATTTATCGGCCTGCTGCCCGTTCAGATCGGCTTTTTCGCGCGTCGCGGTATTCGCGGGCTTCACGTCGAAGGAGAAGCTCTGCCCCTGCAGATCGTCGATATCGATCCCCATGGTGCTCGCCACCAGGGAATTGAGGATCATATAGGATTTGTTTTCGTTGTTGATCATATAGATCTTCTCGTCCACAATGGCGATATCCATCGAGATGCCTTCAAAGGACGAGCTCATGCGCACGTCGTCGCCGCAGCAGATCAGCGTCAGGGGCGTGCGCTCCTTGGCGGTGACCATAAACCCGTCCAGCTTATACTTCTTGCCGTTGATGGCGTTGACAAATTCCTCAAAGGCGGTTTTCGCCGGGTCCGCGGGCGCGGCGGTTGGCGCCGCCGTGGGAGCGGCAGTCGGGGCCGCTGTAGGCGCGGCGGTGGGAGCCGCCGTCGGGGTCGCCGTCGGAGCGGCAGTGGGAGATGCCGTGGGAGCCGCGGAAGGAGCGGCAGTCGGAGCCGCCGTCGGGGCTGCGGTGGGTGAATCAGCGGAGGGCGCCGTGGGCACAGCCGCCGTAGGCGCGGCGGAAGCGTCCGCCGTGGAGGCGGGAACGCCGGAAGGCGCGGAGGAGCCCGGCGCGGTCGGTCCATCCGGCGCGGCAGTGTCGAACGCCGCCGTCGATGCGGCAACGCTGTCCGGCGCGCTTGTCGGCGCGAAGGAGGGGCTGCCGGAGACGCTCACACCCGCGTCGGCGGTGGCAAGGGTGGTGCCGGGCATCGCCGGTTTTTTCCCGCCAACCGTCAGGTTCACATAGATCAGCGCCGCGATCAGGGCGGCGGTACAGGTCAGGACCGTGGTCAGAATCATGATTTTTTTCCTCTTTCCGGTATTGTTTTCGTTTTCGCCGGAGACAGCCTCCGGCGCGGCGGTCTCCGCGGGCAGTTCTCTGCCGCATCCGGGACAGGGGGCCGCGGGATCCGTCAGATCCGCGCCGCAGAAGGGGCACTGTTTCACGAAGATCACCTCATTTTTTTATCTTGTTGTTATAGAATAACAGATAAAAGTTTTTATGTCAATCGGAATAAAAAATAAATTAAGGTGTTGCAACAGTTTCTTAATAATGTTAATATATCAGATAGAATCGTTAAAAGGGGGATTCCGGATGATTTCGGGCAGATTCACGGTCATGCCGCATA
>CACYHJ010000221.1 GCA_902774165.1 Oscillospiraceae bacterium | reverse complement strand
TGCGGCGATTCGATATGTTGACCTGCGGTCAACTCGATATATGCTCGCAAGCGAGCATTCGATATGTGTTTGCTGCGCAAACACAAGAAATTCTGATTTGTCGGGCTTTGCCCGACAAATCAGAATTTGAAAGAGAGCTGAAACCATGTTCAAAACCCTTCTGAAATCCGTGCGGGAATACAAAAAACCGTCGATCCTCACGCCGATCCTCGTGGCGTTCGAGGTCGTGCTCGAGTGTGTCATCCCGTTCATCACCGCGGATCTGGTCAATCAGATCCAGAAAGGCTGCGGAATGGACGTGATCGTGAAGGACGGCGCGCTTCTGGCGCTGATGGCAATCCTCTCGCTGACCTTCGGCTCCGTCGCCGGCGCCACCTGCGCCACCGCCTCCTGCGGCTTTGCGAAGAACCTGCGGAAGGATATGTATTACAATATCCAGAATTTTTCCTTTGAGAACATCGACCGGTTCTCCACCGCGTCCCTCGTCACGCGCCTGACCACGGACGTGACCAACGTGCAGACCGCCTATATGACCATCATCCGAACGGCAATCCGCTGCCCGTTCATGCTGATCTTCGCCTTCGTCATGGCCTTCGTCATGGGCGGAAAAATGGCGTGGATCTTCGTGGTGCTGGTGCCGCTGATGGCATTCGGCCTGTTCTCGATCATCCGCAAGGTCATGCCCATGTTCAAGCGGGTGTTCAAAAAATACGACAAGCTGAACGGCTCCGTCGAGGAAAACGTCTCGGCAATGCGGGTGGTCAAATCCTTCGTGCGGGAGGATTACGAAAAACAGAAATTCAACGCCGCGGCGGACGACGTGTGCCGCGATTTCACCCGCGCGGAGCGGCTGATCGCGCTGAACGGCCCGATCATGCAGTTCTGCCTTTACGCGGTGATGGTGTTCACGCTGACCTTCGGCTCCTACACGATCATCACCTCAAGGGGGCTGGACTTCAACGTGGGGCAGCTCTCGGCGATGCTGACCTACAGCTTCATGATCCTGATGAGCATGATGATGGTTTCAATGGTCTTCGTGATGATCACGATCTCCGGCGAATCCGCGAAGCGGATCGCGGAGGTGATCGAAGAAAAAAGCGCGCTTTCCAACCCCGAAAACCCCGTGTATGAGATTTCCGACGGCAGCATCGACTTCGACGGCGTGAGCTTCAAATACTCCGCGAAGGCGGAGATGAACGCCCTCTCCGACGTGAACCTGCACATCCGCTCCGGCGAGACCGTCGGCATCCTCGGCGGCACCGGCTCGTCGAAATCCACGCTGATCCAGCTGATCTCCCGCCTCTATGACGCGACGGAGGGAACCGTCTGCGTGGGCGGCAGGGACGTGAGGGAATACGACCTTGAATCGCTGCGCAACAGCGTGGCGGTGGTGCTGCAGAAAAACGTGCTGTTCTCCGGCACGATCAAAGAGAATCTGCGCTGGGGCAATCCGGACGCGACGGACGAAGAGCTTGTCGCCGCCTGCCGCCTTGCCTGCGCGGACGAATTCATCGAGAAATTCCCGGACAAATACGACACATACATCGAGCAGGGCGGAACGAACGTCTCCGGCGGGCAGAAGCAGCGCCTGTGCATCGCGCGGGCGATCCTCAAAAAGCCGAAAATCCTGATCCTCGACGACTCCACCAGCGCCGTCGACACCCGGACCGACGCGTCGATCCGCAAGGCGATGGCGGAATATATCCCCGAAACCACGAAGATTATCATTGCCCAGCGGACCGCCTCGGTGGAAAACGCCGACCGCATCATCGTGATGGACGGCGGCAGGATCGCAGACGTGGGGACCCACGCGGAGCTTCTGAAGCGCAATGAGATCTACCGGGAGGTCTATGAATCCCAGAATAAGGCAGGTGACGACGATGCAGAAGAGTAACCGCAGAAACGTCGCGAAAGCAAAAAAGGGCACCCTGCCCCGCCTGCTGAAAACCATGTTTGAATTTTACCCGGTGATGCTGCCGCTGACCGTCGTCTGCATCGTGATCAGCGCCGCGGTCAGCGCGATCCCCTCGATCTTTATGCAGAACGTGATCGCGGTGATCGAGGATAGCTGGCAAAGCGGCGACTGGAACGGCGTCGGCGGAAAGATCATCCGCATGGTGCTGATTCTTGTGGGACTTTACGTTCTGTCCCTCGCCTCGGGCGTCGCCTTCAACCAGATGATGGCGATCATCACCCAGGGCACGCTGAACAAGCTGCGCAAGAAGATGTTCGACGGCATGCAGAACCTGCCGATCAAATACTTCGACACCCACAACCACGGCGATATCATGAGCTATTACACCAACGATATCGACGCGCTGCGGCAGATGATCTCCCAGAGCTTCCCGCAGCTGCTCAACACCGTGATCGTGGTGTCAGCGCTCTCCTTCATCATGCTGTATTTCAGCGTATGGATGACGCTGGTCGTGGTGATCGGACTCATATTCATCATGAGCCTGACGAAAAAGATCGGCGGCGGAAGCGCGCGGCACTTCATCCGCCAGCAGGCCGCGATCGGCAAAGAGGAAGGCTTCGTGCAGGAGATGATGAACGGCCAGAAGGTGGTCAAGGTCTTCTGCCACGAGGAGGCCGCCAAAGCGGACTTCGACAGAATCAACGAGGAGCTTTACAACGAAGCCCGCTCGGCGAACCGCTACGCGAACCTGCTGGGCCCCGTGCTCAACAACGTGGGCAATATCCTTTACGTTGCAGTCGCCCTCATCGGCGGCGCGCTGCTGATCGCCAAGGTGCCGAACCTGAGCATTTCCGGCATGGGTCTGGGGCTTGCGGTGGTGGTGCCGTTCCTGAATATGACAAAGCAGTTCGCCGGCAGCATCGGCCAGGTCTCCCACCAGATCAACTTCGTCGTCATGGGCCTTGCGGGCGCGGACCGGATCTTCTCGCTGATTGACGAGCAGCCGGAAACGGACGAGGGTTACGTCACGCTCGTGAACGCGAAGGAGGAAAACGGCGAGCTTGTCGAAACGGCAGAGCATACCGGCCTTTGGGCGTGGAAGCACCCCCACGGCGACGGGACGCTCACCTACACGCGTCTGACCGGCGACGTGCGGCTGTTTGACGTGGATTTCAGCTACGATGGCAAAAAGACCGTGCTGCACGAGGTCAGTATCTACGCCGAGCCCGGCCAAAAGGTGGCCTTCGTCGGCGCGACGGGCGCGGGCAAGACCACCATCACAAACCTGATCAACCGGTTTTACGATATCGCCGACGGCAAGATCCGCTACGACGGCATCAATATCAATAAGATCAAAAAGGCCGACCTGCGGCATTCGCTGGGCGTCGTGCTGCAGGACGTGAACCTGTTCACCGGCACGGTGATGGAGAATATCCGCTACGGGCGGCTGGACGCGACGGATGAGGAATGCGTCGCCGCGGCAAAGCTCGCCGGCGCGGACGATTTCATCACAAGACTGCCCGACGGCTACAACACGAAACTTGCCGGCAACGGCTCGAACCTCTCGCAGGGGCAGCGGCAGCTGCTGTCCATCGCCCGCGCGGCGGTGGCGGATCCGCCGGTGATGATCCTCGACGAGGCCACCAGCTCGATCGATACGAGAACCGAGGCGATCGTGCAGCGCGGCATGGACGCGCTGATGAAGGGCCGGACGGTGTTCGTGATCGCCCACCGCCTTTCCACCGTCAAGAATTCCGACGTGATCATGGTGCTGGAAAACGGCTGGATCATCGAGCGCGGCAGCCACGAAAAGCTGATTGAAGAGAAGGGCAAATACTATCAGCTCTATACCGGCGCGTTTGAGCTGGAATAAGAAAAACACAAAAACGACGGAGAAAGTACAATAATACCCGTTTCCGGGCTGCGGCGTTCAGACGCCGCAGCTCATTTTTGTCACTTTCAACAAAACATTTTTTATATTTTCTTCATAAAAACCGGCGCCGGTTTCATTTGTTTTGTTGACATATTGACATATTTTTGATAAAATATATAAAATAGTTGTATTATACCAACAATCATAAAAGGAGGCTACTGCATTGAACAGTTCCATGGACATGACAGACGCGAGAACGCTCGCATACATCAACATGTTCGGCATTCTCGGCGCGATCGAGAATCTCTGCGACCTGGCTCCGGAGGCAAAGGATATTCTGAAAAACAAAAAGCCCGTGCGCGTCGGCTTATTCGTCAAGGGCGGCCCCAACGGGGTGCTGACCTTCAAAAACGGCAAGGCCCGCATGGAGTGCGGCGTCGCGCCCTGCGACATCCGTCTTTCCTTCTCCTCCTGCGAGAAGTTCAACGGCATGATCGACGGCACGGTGACCCCGATCCCCACCAAGGGCTACACGAAGATCTTCTTCCTGCTCAAACAGTTTCTGCCGCTGACGGATCTGCTGAACAAGTACCTGCGGCCGGAGCCGGAGGATCTGAAGGACGAGGCGTTCTTCAACATCAGCACCTCGGTGATGTTCTATCTCATCTCCGTCGCGATCTCGCAGATCGGCAACAAGGACGAGATCGGCCGGTTCTCCGCCTCCAACATGGTGGACGGAGAGATCTACATGGGCATCAAGGACGGCCCCGCGGCGACGATCCGCGTGAAGGACCATCACCTTGTCACCGTCAAGGCGCCCTGTGAAAAGCCCCGCGCGATGATGGAATTCACAAGCATGAAGCTGGCCCGCGACCTGTTTGACGGCAACGTCAACGCGGTGGCGTGCGTCGGTTCCGGCGAGATCCGCATGGGCGGCATGATGTCCATGGTCGACAACCTCAACCGGATTCTCGACCGCGTCGGTCTGTATCTTGCGTAAAGGAGGAGACGAAAATGGCTTACAAGACAAAGATCTATACCCATGAAAAAAGTCAGGCGCTTTACAAAAGAGCGCTGGACGTGATCCCCTCGGGCATCTACGGCCATCAGGGCCCCGCGGAGGGACTCTGGCTGCCGTCGAGCCAGTGGCCGTTCTTCACCACCCACGCCAAGGGCTCCCGGTTCTGGGACGTGGACGGCAACGAATATATCGACTATATGTGCGC
>CACYHJ010000220.1 GCA_902774165.1 Oscillospiraceae bacterium | reverse complement strand
GGCTTCGGTTGTCGGGACTTCCGTCGTCGGGACTTCTGTCGTGGGCGGGACCTCCGTCGTCGGGGTTTCCGTCGTCGGGACTTCTGTCGTGGGCGGGACCTCCGTCGTGGGGACTTCGGTTGTCGGCGCTTCTGTCGTAGGAGCTTCCGTCGTCGGCGGGACCTCCGTTGTGGGCGGGACCTCCGTTGTGCCAGGTTCGATCGGTGCTGCGTCGCCCACCGTTACGGCAAAGGTCG
Organism: Oscillospiraceae bacterium; assembly: GCA_902774165.1. Classification (GTDB taxonomy): domain Bacteria; phylum Bacillota; class Clostridia; order Oscillospirales; family Acutalibacteraceae; genus RGIG2774. Next base: position 4,803 of record CACYHJ010000220.1, on the reverse strand, counting down.
CCGTAAATCCTTTATAGGTTACGGTGACGGTCTGAACGCTTTCTTTCAGCGCGTTATAACCTGAAATATTATAATCGGAAACCGTCTGCTCTGTGCCGTCGGTATACGTTGCAATCACAACAAGCCCGGTCAGATCGAGGCTTTCTCTCTTTTCATAGTTCAGTTTATCCGGAAGAGATTCAATCCGGATGCCGCTGACTTTTACTGACGGATCCGAAACGGTCAGAGAAAGCTCCGCTGTGTAGTGTGATCCGTCGGCGGCGATCCAGCGGACCGTAACGACGCAAGCCCCCTCTTTCGTGCTGTCAAAGCCCTCAACGGTATAATCCGTGACCTTTTTTTCGGAGCCGTCACTGTAACGGACTGTTACGACCATTCCGTCGGGAACGAATTTCTCTCCGATCAGATACGTCGTTTTCTTCGGCATCGCCGTAACCTCCACGCCGTCCACTTTAATTATGTTGACGCGGAATGAATAATCAATGCCGCTGTCGGCGGTCGCGGTAATGACGCAGCTGTTCTCTTCCCCGCCGTCGGCGGTGATATCCATCCCGGAGATGCTGACTGCGTATTCGTCGCTCGCGGTCAGGGTGATCGTATCGGAGGCATCCTCCGGCAGCATTTCGAAAACCGCGCGATACGTCTGCCCGCATTCGAGCGTAATTTCCTCCGCCCCGTCGGCAAGGGCAATTCCGGTCGCGGGTTTTGTAATGTCAACGAACGCAAACCCGCCGTTCTGCGCAAATTCCTGCGCATAACTGCCCGCAACGCCGTAAATCTTCGTCTTTTTCGGATAAGAGAACGCGGTGGAATCAATTTCGTTCACTGTGGAGAAGATCGTGACCTTTGCAAGAACAGTATCGTTCATAAAAGCCTCTTCGCCGATCTGTTCCAGTCCCTTCGGCAGCCGGATCTCGGCAAGGGCGGAACAGTCTTTGAACGTCTCCCTCGCGATACCGGTAAGCGTATAATCGGGAATCGTGACGTCCGTCAGTGCAGTGCAGCCCATAAAAGTCTGATTCCCGAGCGTTTTCAATAACTGCGGCAATACTGCCTTCGTCAGTGACGTGCAGCCGGAAAATGCTGCATCCCCAATGGAAACGACAGTTCCGGGCAGGATCGCCTGTTTCAGAGAGGAACAGTTCATAAAAGCTCCCTGTTCGATTCCGGTCAACAAAGAGCTTCCGTCGGTGAAAGAAAAGCTCTCAAGCGAGACACAGCCTTGAAAAGCATTCTCTTCAATCCACTCCACAGCAGCCGGGATCTCAATCGTCTGCAGCGATGTGCACTGTTCAAACATCTCGCGGTGAATTTCAGTAATCCGCGAAGACAATGTAATGTTTTTCAGTTGCTTGCAGCCGGAAAAAGCAGCGTTTTGGATTTCCGTAACGCTGTCGGGAATAACGATTTTCGTCAGAGAAACGCACCTGTTGAATGCGCTGTAATCAATGCAGGTTACCGCGCTGCCGATCGTAACATCGGTCAGGCGCAGGCAACCTTCAAACGCGCCGCTTTCGATCGCCGTGACCGTATCCGGAATCACGATCTTTTCAAGGCCCGTACAGCCCGTAAACAAACCCTGCGCGATCTGCGTCGTTCCCGTTTCAAACGTAACGGTTTTCAATTTGTCACACAGCGCAAAAGGTCCCTCGTATATTAGATATTCTGTGTTGCCGAAACGATATTCGCGCCCCTCACCGCCATATTCTGATACGTCCAGAGATTTCGGAATCTCAACCGCGGTCAGACTTGTATTTTCAAATACGCCGGATCCCAGGAATGTCAGGGATTTCGGGAGCGTCACCGTTGACAGCGCCGTGCAGTCCGCAAACGCCCCGCCTTCGATTTTCGTTACTGTATCCGGGATCGTCACACTGCGCAGATATTTCCCTTCAAACGCGCCGGATCCGATCTCCGCAACCGTATACCCGTCAATTGTTTCCGGGATGATAACCGCGGAAACATTGCCGTTGTAATTTGTGATGACCGCGTCGCCGTCTTCGTTCAGCTCATATTCAAACCGCGTAAAAGGCTTGCCGTGATAGGTTCCGCTGTTGCCGCCGACGATCCAGCCGTAACGCGTGTACGGCGACGAGGTATAGCTTGTGTAGCTCGCATCTCCGCTTCCGCGGGAGCATTTGTCGACGATCTGTCCGTCCTCCCGGTGGACGTAGACGCGGACCGGGCTGTTGTTTTTGTCAAAAAACACATACCCGTCGGAGAAGCTCTTTTTTAACCCGAGAAAGTTTACGCTCGCGCTGACGCCGATATCCGCAAACATCCACATGGCAAAGGTCTCGCATTTCGCGGGTGTCCCGGCGCTGAAATTCTTAACGGTATAATTCATATGCAAGCCGACCCTGGCATAAATGCTTGCCTTGAGAATGTCGATTACATTCACGCTGGCGCTGGCTTTGAGTTCCAGCTCGCCGTCAAGCTCAACCGTCGTCGTCCAGGTTTCCTTGACGAAACTGCGGAGCAGGCGGAAGCTTCCGCCGCTGTATTCCGCGCCGACGTCGAATCTTCCCGTAAACTCATATGTCAGCTTTGCGGAGACTTCCAGATTGAGGTCGAGACTGACCTCGGCGATACCGGGAATCCCCGCTTTGCCGAGATTAATTGTGGAAGGAAACGCCGGGATGCCTTTGGTGCTGACCTTGATGCTTGCGGAAATATCCGCTCTGCCGGTCAGCTCCGCCTTTGCGTATTTGTTAAGGAGGGACGCAGAGTAATCCAGCTTCATATCATACAGCTTTGTGCTGCCGCTGAGGGTGACGCCCTTGCCGAGAGATTTGCTCAGCGAACCCTTGATGGTTTTGACGGGCGTGGTCGCTCGCGTTTGATTTCCGGCGCGCCGCGCTTTTCTGACGGTATTGCCGCCCGTTTTCTGCGCCGACTTCTGCGATGAACTGCCCGCATCTTCTTCTTCGACCATTTCTGTGACAATCTGCGCGTCAAAGCCCTCGGCAGGCTCGAACCGTTCGGGATCGACGAGCGCTTCTCCGTTCATCTCCAACGCCGAAACGGGGCTTTCCTCCCCGTCGTATTCCTTCACGGTAACGGTTATTATACCATTTTTAACGGAAACGGATTCGGCGATATAGACGGCGGGCAGATCGCCGAAGAAGACGGAAAATACCTCGCCCTTTTTGATTGTGCCCGAATATCCCTTGATGACAACCTGACTGTCTTCATTCATATCGACGTTTGTCCCGTAAGGGATCTGATGAACAAAATCCGCAAACGTGACTGTCGTTTTGCCCGGTGTGGTCACTGTTTTGGCCAGAACGCTTTTCGCGTCGGCCATCATCGCGCGCAGCTCCGTCTCGGTGATCGGCTGCTCCGGCTTGAACGCTCCGCCGATCAGCTTGACCCAACCGCGGTCAACCGCGATCTGCGCGTCCGCCGGATTTGTCAGAGAAGCGGCGTCTGAAAAACCGAATGTTTCTTCCTCGAGCTGAAAGCCCAGACAGAAATTCAACGTTTTGACGGCAAATTCACGGGTGGCAGGATCGGCCGCGCGCACCTCGCCGCCCGCAGGAATATCAATCACGCCGAACTCCACGGCAAGCATCACGTCGATATACCACGAATCCTCTTCCGACAGGTCGGAGAAATAATTATCCGGCATCGTATCGTCGGTCACGCTCATTTTAAAAATCACGGAAAGATCGTGCAGCCATTCGGCGCGGGTGATCGTTCCGCCAGAACCGTAAACAAGCTCGGTGTTTTGATAGGTTTTCCCCTGTTCGCCGTCGGAGGAACCGGTACGTATCTTATTACCGCGAACGGCGCGTTCCGGATTGCCCGTCGGGCCTGCTGTGCTTGCGCCGCCCGGGGACTTTACCGCCTGAGTGTGCGTCTTTGCGTTTTCAGCAAACACGATCGGCAGTTCGCTGACCGGGATCACTGTAAACAGAATCATCGCCGCCATCAGAACAGCCAGAACCTTACGTGTAATCTTCATAAAATCGACCTCCGAAAATACTTCTGATCCCTTTATAACACGCCGAAAAACCGATTTCAAGACGCAGTTTCCGAAATCCGGCTGAGTGGTATGTTTCGCGGTATTGAACGGTAAAACTTTGAAAAAATTGTGAAAAATGCGCATCGCGTAATTCGGATTATGTTTCATAATCACTGTCCTCTGTGAGGAATCTTTCCTTCTTCTGTAAACTGCAAATAACAATTTGTAAAGCTGAAAACTGAGTCAAAAAATCATCATTGGCTCGGTCTATAATTGTTGTTTAAACACGTTCGGGCACTTGAAAAACGACAGTGATTTATGCTATTATAAAAAGGAAATCAAAGGGTATGCTTTGATTCGCTGATTCTTTTACAACATAATCCGAATTATGTCCTGCGCCGGTCGCGGGATTTTTGTTTTTCCGAACGAGAAATGTAAAAAATACGCCGGATCAGCCCTCTGTCGACAGTCGAAACCACAACGATGGTAGGGAACGACGACAAAATGTAACGAAACAAACAACAAATCTGCAACGTCCGAACCTTGACCCGCGAAGCACAGCTTCGTCGGTTGCCGCTAAAAACAGTCCATCGGACTGTTTTATTTACGCGTCAATTCCGCTTGCATTCCGAGTTCCACCCTTTACGGATGGGCGAGGAATGCAAAGACGTATACCCGCGGAGTCATTTATCAGATGAATAAAATCGGAGAATGTATGTGCGTAAAGGTGAGGTTTAATATAATGGAAAGTCTTCATGCGGAGCGCCGGGGCGTCGCTCCCTACGGCGGGGTTGCCCCACGCTTTGCGTTTATCCTCATTTTCAGGGCAAATACAC
>CACYHJ010000219.1:1420-6459 GCA_902774165.1 Oscillospiraceae bacterium | reverse complement strand
AAGATCGGCGCGGTGTAGTCCACCGCGATCTTGTTGTTGAGGTAGCGGCGCAGGTTCTCGGCCGCCTGACGCGTCGCCTGCTCGTTGAGGCGGTTGCCCCACTGATAATCGCGCTCGTTGATGACGAACACGCCGTAAGCGCCGCTTGCGGGATCGTTGTCGCCGCTGGGCGAGGTGCCGCCCTGGGTGCTCTGCGGGTCGTGGTTGCCCTGGACCAGCACGGTGTTCGTGGAGCTGTCCGTGATGGGCGATACCGCGTTTTTCAGGGACGCGATGCCCGAGGCCGCGTCCGCGCCGCTGCCCAGATCATAGTCGTAGTCGCCGGCGCAGAGGAAGCCGTCCGCTTTGGTGATGCCGGCGCTCTGCATCTGCGACACCATTCTGCCCACGACGACCTCGCCGCCGGCGTTGCCGGTGGCGCCCACACCGTAGACGTCGTTGTTCCTGTACTGATAGTCGGAGCACGCCACCACGGTGACGGTCTCGCCGGACGCGGGCGTCTGGGCCTGCGCCTCGATCCGCAGCCCCGTCAGACCGACGGAGACGGCGGAAAGAACCATCAGAAAACTGAGCAGGAAGCTCAGGCTTCTGATGCATTTTACATGAATTGTTTTCATGCGCATCAACCTTTCATACATGAAATCGGTATATCGTCATATACGTTGGTTTTATTTTAATATATTAAAATATAATTCTGCTTGAATATATCAGAAACAATATATGAATAAAATGTAAATTATTATCGAATATCTTGTAAATTTTAAGATTCTGTCCGAGATATTCCTTTTGCCGAAATCCGGGGCTTGTGCCGCCTATCCCGTAGTGCTGTCCGGACCGGTGCCGCGTGTTTTTTCGCCGCGCCGGAAAAAACACGAAAAAGAAACCGCGCCGGAGCATCCGAAGATGTCTCCGACGCGGTTTTGTGCGTTTTTTGAGCGGCCGGCGGTCCGTGATCAGCGGCCGGTTTTATGTTCCCGTTACCTCGAACAGCGCGGCGTCTCTGCCCGCCAGCGATACGGTAAGCGTCTGATTCCCCCTGTACTGTTCCCCGGTCCATAGTTCCTTCGCGGCAAAACGGCCAAGGCCCGTGTCCACGGTGAAGACGCCGGGAAGCCTTGAAAAGTTGAATACCGCAAAATACGTCCTCCCGTCCAGCGACAGCTTGTAGATGTTCGCCGAGCGCTTGCGGACGTCGGTGATCACGGGGGTGAAGATCTTTCCCGTCTTCGCAACGGCGGTCACGTCCGGGTTGGTCAGCAGCCTTTCAATACGGGCAAAGGCTTTGTCCGCGTCGCCGGCAGGGTACGCGAAGTTGTCGCCCGCAAGAAAACTGGTGCCCGAGATCACGCCGGAGGTGACGCGGCTGCGCGCTTCGTTTTCGTCCGCGCCCGCATCCCGGCCCCAGACCACGATATGGTCCGGGTCGGTAAATTCATAAAGCTCTTTTTCCCAGAAGCCGTAGGTGACGGCGTTCAGTTCATACTCTGTGTCCCCGATCGCGTAAAACGTGTCGCAGGCAAGACGGCGGCCGTTTGCGTATTGATACGGAAAAACGGGCGACATGGCGAGATTGATGAACATTTCATCGCCGCACATCTCTGTGAGATACTGCATGGCGTAGTTGTATGCCTGGATACCCGTGGTGATCTCTCTGTTGTAAAAATCGCCTTCAAACCCGGCGTGAACAAGAAAATCCACCTTGAGATAGTCAAAGCCCGCCGCCTTGAATCGGTCGATCTGATACTGCGCGGCGAGCTTCGTCGCCGGGTGGGTCACATCCAGGGGATAGCAGCCGTCCGCCTCATTGCCGTAGCAGGTGCCGTCGTGCTTTTTCAACCGGATCTGCTGATAGGTCACTGCGCCGTCCGTGCCGGGGACAGCGGTAACGCTCATGCCGTATTCATCCATCCACTGCACAAACGGGCAGGTGTAAATGCCCGCCTTCTGGCCGTTGGCGTGGCAGTGGTCGACGAACTGCTTCAGCTCTGCGTCGGACAGCCGGTCCCACCAGGAGTCGAGGTTGACGTAAATGTTCTCTTCCCCCGTCTGCCATGCGGGCTGGAGCTTTTCTTTGATATAATCCGAGGTTTTCATCGCGATATCAAAGCTCAGATCGGTCTGCACGCTGCCCCAGCTGTTCCATCCGAAGGGGACCGATGCGCTGACGGACGGACGTCTGGGCGTGATCGCCGTATTCGCGCGGGCAAAGGCGTTCATCCCGTCTTTCCAGCAGTCGAAAACGCCGATGAACATCAGCGGCGAGGTGACGGATCCTCCGCTGACGGTGCCGTGAGGCTCCGTCCCGTACCTCGGGTCCGTCGCGCCGCAGTAAAGGCGCAGCGTTTCCGTTTTCGTCAGCTCCCCTCCGGTTTCCACGGCGCTTTTCCAGCGGTCGTGCTCCAGCGAGCCGAGCACCAGACCGCACCCGTCGTCCGGGGTGAACAGGGCGCCGACCTCATAGCTGACCGTCGTCTCCCCGGGAGATTTTACGTTGAACCGGACGAAACCGTCGTTGTCATAGGGGACCTCCAGCACGTTGGTCCACTTGTATCTGAAATTCTGCAGTTTTTTCTCCGTGATCACCAGCGGCGCGATATAATTCGTCGCCGCGCCTTCCGGGCTTTCCAATGTGACGCGGGTGGTGAACCAATCCAGACCGGCGGAAAAACGGAACGTCTGCGTCAGATCCCACAGCCCCTCTCCGCGCATCCGCACGGTGACGGCGGCGTCGCCGTCGGTCTTTTGCGCGTTCACCTCAAATCCGGTGTAATCCTTCGAGGTGACGGTCCGCCCCTCCCGCGTGTATTCGCAGAACGCGTCCGTAAACAGCGTGACCCCGTCCTTTGCCGCGCTGAACGTGCCGCGTCCGGCGTCGAAATAAAAGCTGTACCCGCCGCACTGCGCGTCCGCATCCTCCGGCTGCAGCGGCGCCAGATAGACCCGGCCGGGCAGGACTGCCGCGAAAATCGTGAGCAGCATCGAAAGGACCATGCTGAAAAACCGTGTGAACTGCATAGACAACACTCCCTGTTCATATTCTTCGGGACCGTCAGAACGGAGAAAAGGAATTGCATTGAGGCGTCGGATATGGTAAAATATAGTTCAAATCGCTGCCGCGGCGGGCTGTGGTCCCGGATAATCTATTTATAGCATATTGTGCCGAGGAATACAATATAAAAATTCAGGTCATGGCGGTCATTGCGATGCTGGCCAATCACATTTGAAGACAAAAATATCTCGTAATTTGATCGCAGCTCCGAAAAAAACCGATCTGCCGCGCGGCAGATCGGTTTTTCATGTTTCTTTGCTTTTTTTGCCTGTGGTTCGTCCCGCGCCGTTCCGGGCGGCGGCTTTTTTTTCAGTCTGCGTAAGCGACGCGCATTCTGATTTTCGCGCCGTCGTCGCTGCGGCAGTCCGCATGCAGCATCAGCGTCGTGACCCGCTCGTTTCCGTCAAAGCTCCACACGCCTTCGTTCTCCGTCGCGGTATACAGCGTATGGTCGTCATAGCCGAGCTCCTCGTTGATCCTGTAATAATAAAGAACCATGCCGTCGGCGTCGTCGGAGGAGAGCGTTATTTCCGACAGCTTTGCCGGGACCTCAAACGAGAGCGCGATGAAATCGTTCTCCGCGGGCAGGGTCAGATAATAGCGATCGAACCGGAACGACAGCAGGCTGTAATCCGCGCGCTTCGACGGATAGGTCACCGTGTACTCCGCCGAGCGGCCGTCCTGCGCCGTCAGCGTCGGCAGCGCTCTGCCGGGCAGCGCTTCATTGAGCGCGGGCGTTTTCGGGTTCAGATCCGCGCCCGCCGGCGCGCCGAGCCGGTCGGCGTAATCGCGTTTGATGAATTTCTCGGCAAACTGCGCGTAAAAATAATGCGTCGCCGAACCGGGATGGAAATCGGCGCAGTTGATTACATAATTCGCGGCGTGCTTCGGCGCGGCGAAGCTGCCGTAAAAGTCGTCCAGGCTGTCATAAAGACGCACGTTGCCGTATTTTTCGCATAGCGTGTGAAGCGGCGCGTAGAGGGCCTTCTGCAACGTTTTCCCCTGATACTGCGGCAGCGTCATGATCGCCACGTCAAACGCGGCGGTCTCCGCAAACTCGTTCAGCGGCTTCATAAATCGTTTTTCAAAAGCCTCCAGCACGTCGCCTTTCAGAATCGGCGGGGTCGAGGGAATGTTGACGTAGGTCCCGTCCGTGCGGTACATTGACCGGGCGCTGACATAGTTCGCAAGACGCTCGCCGATGTGGGGAAGAATTTTCGAAATCGCCCTGATCAGAGCGTTCGTGCCGCCGGCGTATTCTTCGTCGTCGGGAACGTACGATTCCTGATGATAGTCCGGGTCGTTGTACAGGTAGCCGAAGATCACCAGGTCCGGGTCAAGCTCCTTCACAAGATCGGTGTCGACCAGCCATGAAAGCTCCTCGTATGAATTTGCGCCGGGATGCGCCGCGCCACGGACGCGCACGTTATAGCCCTGCGCGCGCAGGTCGGTCTCGATCAGACGCCAGAAAATTTCGTTCCGGTTGAGGCTGGACTGTCCCCAGACGAAAGAATCGCCGATCACAACGATGTTGAAGGTGTCGTCGTCGTAATTCGCGTCGTTCTGCAGATAAGAGATCAGATGATACTCGTTCTGCGGTTCGGATATCTGCTGTGAAATTCGCAGCACCCTGTCATACAGATCCGGGTTTTCGTCCCGAAGCTCCTGTGCGCCGCCGGAGTCGTCCATCCGGTCGATCACCCGTGAAATATACTCCCAATCCGCGGCGCTGAGGTTGGGATCGGCATAAAGCTGCGCGGTAAAGGGATTCTCAAAAAGCGCCTTTTCCATCGACATATTCATTAATACGTCGTTTTCCGCCTGTTGTTTCAGGTAGTATTCATAGGAGACCCCGCCGCTCTGCTGTGCCGCGTCCTGCCGGGCGAGAATAAACTCGACGGCGGCGACGGTGACCGCAATCGAGACGATCACGATCAGCGCGTTGCGGATATTCCTGTAAAACCGTTTCTTCTTCGGCATGCTGCGACCT
>CACYHJ010000219.1:0-1407 GCA_902774165.1 Oscillospiraceae bacterium | reverse complement strand
ATTCATTCTTATTCCGTACCATTATAGATTATTTTTCTTGATATTTCAATATGATATCATAATATGATATCGTATTCAATTCGTCAAGTTGTTTGAATATCAGAAAGCAGCGCCATGCGTCAGATGCAGAGCGCTGAAGGGCGGGCGCAGATATCCTCCCTTGACAACGGCAGAGCTCCGTGGTATGATTTGTATAACAAATCATACCACGGAGGTTTTTTTATGGCAAGACCGAAAGGAAAATACGCCTGGAGCGTGACAGTCGGGGCAAAAGGGCAGATCGTGATTCCGAAGGAGGCGCGGGCGCTGTTCGAGATCAACCCCGGCGACACGCTGCTTCTGCTGGGCGACGGAAAACGGGGGATCGCGATCCCGCCGAAATCAGAGTTTTCAACGCTGTTCGGCAGGATCTTCGGCGCGGAAAAAACGGATCCAGGCGATCCGACGGAGGAATAACGATGGCGGTTCTGGAAGTCAACAATCTGCGCAAGCAGTACCCCTCCTTCCTGCTGGACGACGTTTCGTTTTCGCTGGAGCAGGGGCGGATCATGGGCCTGATCGGCCGCAACGGCGCGGGCAAGACCACAACGCTCAAATCCCTTTTCAACCTCGTTCATCCGGACGGGGGAACGGTCCGCGTCTTCGGACTCGATTTGCGGGAGCACGAGCGGGAGATCAAACAGCGCGTCGGTTACGCCGGCGGCGCGGTGGATTTTTACAAGCGCAAAAAAATAAAGGATATCGTCGAGGTGACGAGATCCTTTTATGAGAACTGGGACGAGGGGGCGTGCCGCCGTTATCTGGACGCGTTTTCCCTGGATGAAACCAAAACGCCCGCGCAGCTTTCCGAGGGGATGCGGGTGAAATTCAGCCTGACGCTGGCGCTCTCGCACCGGGCGGAGCTGCTGATTCTCGACGAACCCACCAGCGGTCTCGACCCGGTCTCCCGGGCGGAGCTGCTGGACGCGTTCCGGTTTCTCAAGGATCAAGGCGTGAGCATTCTGTTTTCGACCCATATCACCACCGATCTTGAAAACTGCGCCGACGATATCACCTATATCGCCAAAGGCAAGCGGATCGCCTCGCAGCCGCTGGACGCGTTTCTTGCGTCCTGCGCCGCCGGCGGTCTCGGAACCAATCTTGAGGAAATCATGGTGCATTACGAAAAGGAGTCGCTGTATGAAACGTTTGCTGAATAAGGAGCTGCGGCTGGCCGCTTCGCCCCTCTCGTATATTTTTCTCGCCGGCGCGCTGATGACGCTGCTGCCGGGCTATCCCATTCTGGTGGGCGCGTTTTTCATCTGCTTCGGGATTTTCCATTCCTTCCAGAACGCGCGGGAGGCCAACGACGTGCTTTTCACGGTGCTGCTGCCCGTGAAAAAGAGCGATTTTGTGCGGGCCAAATTC
>CACYHJ010000218.1 GCA_902774165.1 Oscillospiraceae bacterium | reverse complement strand
TCCATTCGTTTCAGAACGCCCGCGAGGCGAACGACGTTCTATATACGGTGCTGCTGCCCGTAAAAAAGAGTGATTTCGTGCGCGCGAAATTCGCCTTCAGCTGCCTGATCGAGGCGATCGGCTTCACCCTGTGCGCTCTTTTGACCGTGCTGCGCATGACGGTGCTGTCCGGCGCCGCGCCATATATGAACAACGCGATGATGAACGCCTCGCCCACGTCTCTGGCGTTCACGCTGCTGATCTTCGCCGAATTCAACCTGCTTTTTATCGGCGGATTCTTCCGCACGGCGTATAAGATCGGCATTCCGTTCCTGACGTTCGGGATCGCCGTCTTAGTGACCGTCGGGATCGCCGAGACCCTGCATCACCTGCCGGGCCTGGGCTTCCTGAATGCGCCGGCGGGGGAGCGGCTGGGCTTGCAGCTCGGGCTGTTGGCCGCCGCGGCGGCGATCTGCGCCGCCCTGACCGTGACCGCCTGCCGAAGGGCGGAAAAGCGGTTTGAAAAAATCGACCTGTAAAAATCAAGAATATATGTGAGGTTTTCATCCGATCCGCATCTAACAGATGAAGGGGACAAAAAAGATCCTTTTCGGAAAGGAGAAGCGCATGGATAACGGTTCGGACAGCTACCGCCGTTACCTTGCCGGTGACGACAGCGGACTCGCCGAGCTGATCGTAACGTACCGCGACGGGCTGATTCTTTACCTGAACGGTTTTGTGAACGATCTCAACACGGCGGAGGATCTGGCGGAGGACGTGTTTTTCCGGCTCGCGGTCAGAAAACCGCGGTTCCGGGAGCGGTCCTCCTTCAAAACATGGCTGTATGCCATCGGGCGCAACGAGGCGCTGCAGTATCTGCGGCGGGAGCGGGTCGTCTCTGTGCCGCCGGAAGCGCTGAGCGGCGAGGAGGATCCTTCCGCGGGCGCGGAGGAGGCGCTGATCCGTTCGCAGGACCGCCTTGCGCTGCACCGATGTCTCCGACGGCTCAAAAGCGAGTATCATCAGGTATTGTATCTGTATTACTTTGAGGAGTTCTCCGCAAAGGAGATCGCCGCCGTCATGAAAAAATCCGTCCATAACATCGAAACCCTGCTGTACCGGGCGCGAAACGCCGTAAAGCGGGAGCTGGAAGCGGAGGGCTTTGACGATGAAAACCTATGAAGAGACGTTCGTCGCCGTGCTGAAACGGCGGGACGCGTATCAATCGGAAAAAAAGAATCAAACGAGGCGGGCGGTCCGTATCGCGGTCCCCGCGGTCTGCGCGCTTGCGGTGATCGCCGCGGCAGGGGCGTGGTTCTCCCTGCCGAAAACCGTGCCCGCGGCGGAAGATCCCACACCGAAGCGGCAGAGCACCGGGAGCGAAAGCCCGGCGGCGGCTCAGACCCGGCGGAGCGGGGAGGCAGTCCCGTCAACGGTGACTGCGCCGACGCCGGACGGCGCGGAAACGCAGGCTTCGGAAACCGCGGCGGCGCCTTCCGCCGTGCCGGTCCCCGACTCACAGGATCGTCAATCCGGCGGGGCGGTCCCCTCCGGCAGTGATGTTCCGTCGCCCTTCGCCGCCACGTCGGTTCCCCCGGTGACGCAGACGCCGGACGCCGCAAACCCGTCGACCTCAACGCAAGCCGCGGACGAGGGGGCGTTTGCCTCGCAGGGCGCGTATGTGTGCATTCCCCGTCTGCCGCAGGACCGGACGATCACCGTGACCGCGGAACAGATCACCGACGAGGAGGCCGCCGCGTATTTTGCCGAAAATTACGGTTCCATCAAAAGCGCGCTCGCCGCAAGCGGGGCGCTGACCGAGCTGCGGATCAGCGAGAAGGGCTACAGCCATGTGACCTATACCGGCGCGGAAGGGGAAAGCCTTGAGCTGCGGGCGAATTTCCGGGATTATCTTGCCTATGACGGCGACCGGCTTGCCGCGATCATCACGCTGTTTAAGGAAAACGGCGTCATTTATAACTCGCCCGCCTTCGGCTCACCCTGGTTTGCCGGGTATGACGCGTTTCTGCAGGCCCACAGGGGAGAGGCGCTGGTCTACGTCTATGCCGGGAACGCGGAGATCATCCTTTTGCCGGACGGCGGGATCTATTCGCCCCTGGCGGGACTCCCGCAGGCTTATATGGAAGGCATTGACAACCCCTACGCGGTGTTTTATCACCCCGGCGCGGTCTACGTTCCCTGAGTCGCGGCGGCCGCCGCGCTGTCGGTGATTTCCGCCTTCGCTCCGGTGGGCGGGCAGATCTCAGATCCTGTGTATTGTCAGAAGAATAAAAAGCGCTTCAACCGGATCGAAGCGCTTTTCCGAAATGATTCATTATCCATTCTTCATTTGATTTGCCGAGGTCGATGATCTCGGCAAATCTTTCTTCCGCTTCCGTCGGAAGCACGGTGTATTATTGCGTGACGGAAGCGGGGGGTTCCTCCTGTAATAACGTGATTTGGGTTTTGATTCTCTCAATGAGACGCATCAGCGTTTTGATCGGGTTCAGGATCCACAGCGCCACGTTTTTGAAGCTCTCAAGCTTGCCGTTTCTTTCACTCTGACGGGGTGTGAAGCGGATATCGTCAAGACTGATCGCGGCGTCTTTCCCCTGAAAACGGAAGCTGACGAACGTGATATATTCAAGCGCGTCGCTGCCGTCGAGCGGCGGCCCCAGCAGCGCGTCGGCGGCGTAAACCCGGTCGAGGTCAAAGGTGACCCGATGCCACGCGCCGTCCGCGGGAAGAACGTACACGGTATCCTCCGTGCCCGCGACGATCGGGTTCCTCAGGAAGAACCACGCGGCCTGGAGCTGCAGACCCTGCAGGATAACGTCGCGCTCGCCATCGTTGCGCAGCATCACGGAAACGGACGCGTAATTCCTCCAGTCGTCGTTCAGATCGCTGAAAACGGTTTGTTTGACGCCGTCGCGCAGAGAAAACACCGGCGAGACCGAGAAGCAGCCGTTGCCGCGCACCCGCAGGCCCGCCGCGCCCTCATACGCCGCCTCGGGGATGATCTGCGCCGTCGCGTTCTGCGCCGTCCACGTGTCGTAAAAGGCGTTGTCGCCGGTATGACGGAGGGAATGCCAGCTCTGCGCTTCCTCGCACTCGGTCCACACATCATTCTGATAGGAAACGCGCAGCGCTTCCCTGTTCAGCAGGAACGGAGATACCGGCAGCGTCTTTTCGCCGTTTTCCGAGGCGTAAAGGTTCGCCGTGTCGCCGGTGATCGCGAATGCGTACGCTGCGCCTGCCGGCGCGGGGACCTCGTCGGCGTGGAGGAACACGGTGTTCTCGCCGGTGATCTCCGCGTCCGCCCGGACGTATACGCCGTTGTCCCCGGCTATCGAAAAGCCCCGCAGAGACGCGCCGCCGCAGACGAGCCCGTCGCCGGTATCGCGCAGCGTCACCGAGATCCCGCCGTTTTCGATGCGGTAGGATGCGACCGTTGGCAGGGTCCAGTCGCCCGGCTTTCCGTAGACGAGCCGCTGCGCCGCGAAGGACATGCGCTCGCCGACGGGTCTTTTCGTCATTGGATGGATCGCCCCCGCCGACTCGTAATAGGTCGCGGGATAATCGTAAGAGGTGACCAGCGCCCTCGAATCGGGCCTCTCCTGCTGCATATCGGCGAAGGCGATATTGCGCAGCGTATTGTTTTCGTTGTTGCTGTAATAGTAGGACGCGAGCTGCGTCCAGATCAGCGGCAGCGGTTCCGTCCTGTGGAAAAGATCGGTATAAGAATCCTGCATCAGGTCCATCGCCTCAGCATATTCCGCGTCGATCCAGCCGATATCGGACTCGCCCTGATACCAGAGCATGCCGGAAAAACGGAAATTGCGCACCGCGTAGGTTTTTTTATTATACTGCGTCGTCATGGTCGAAAAGTTGGTCGGTCCATCCTCTCCGAAATTGACGCCGTTCTCGACCCAATCTTCAAGGGTATAGTATTGCCCGATCTGCTTCGCTCGCTCCGTGATTGCGGGGCTGCCCTCAACGGCTTCCCGGGGAAGCCAGGTGAGAATGGAGCTGCCGCCCAGCGGGAGCGCGACGACGCCCAGCGGCACGTCGAGCGTCTTCGCAAGATCCAGCGCGAAGAAATAGGAAACTGCGCTGAATCCGTCGCACCGGGAATCGTTTGCGTCGAACCAGCAACAGCCGGGGATCTCGTTCTGCGGCAGGGCGGGCAGATTGTTTTCCGCGCCGTTGTATTCCACCAGTCCCGGGCAGTAAAACAGCCGGATAAAGCGCTTTTCCCCGCTTACGGCGTCGGCGGGGGCGACGTAGTCCTCCGCCTCCGCGTAGGTATACTGCATGTTCGACTGGCCGGAGGAAAGCCAGACCTCGCCGAACACAATGTTCGACAGCGTCCGGAACAGGACGCCGTCCGCCGTCAGCTCGACGGTGTACTCATTGAACGAGCCGGCGGGCGAGGGGAACGAAACGGTAAAGGTCCCTTCCGCGTCCGCGTTGCTTTCTCCCGCCGCAGCGACCGAGCCGGCGCTGTCCTTCAGCACGGCGCCGATCCGCGCGCCCGGCGCGGCGGTCCCTGCAAAAACAGCCTCGTCGTTCTGCCGGAAGATCATGCCGTCGTCGTACACGTTGTAAAGCCGCGCGACGGACGCGGCGGTCGAGAACGCGGCGGGGAGCATCCCCAGCAGCAGCGCGGCGGCGAGAAGGAACGATAACGCTTTCTTCATCACAATACACTCCTTTATTGATCCGGGTTCCGTCAGGTTTCTTTTTTTGTGTCATCTTAATTTTCCCAAAGGGTTTATTGATATTTCTATATTAGTCCCTTCCCGGCGTTTTTGTCAACTGCGAATTTCGGCAGGAAAATGTGTATTGCTTTTTGCCGTCTGTTATCTTATAATATAATACGGAATTGTTCGAAATAACAATAATATCGCCATTATCCCAAAGGGGGATCGCCATTGGAACGGATCAAGGTTTTTGACGCGCGGCTGGAATACGGCCGCGGCATGTTACAGCAGGCGCCGGAGGTCTCGCTTGCACAGCAGATGCGTCTGGCGGACGCGGACGAAGCGGTGTTCGTCTCG
>CACYHJ010000217.1 GCA_902774165.1 Oscillospiraceae bacterium | reverse complement strand
TAAGGAGGATTTGTTTTATGGCACTTATGACAATGGGTCAGGCGCTTGTGAAATTCCTTGACAACCAGTACGTTTCCTTTGACGGAAAAGAGACGAAATTCGTCGACGGTATCTTTACCATTTTCGGTCACGGCATCGTTGTCGGTCTCGGACAGGCGTTGGATGAGGATCCCGGCGCGCTGCGCGTTTATCAGGGTAAGAACGAACAGGGTATGGCGCACGTTGCCGCTTCGTTCGCGAAGCAGAACAACCGCAGAAAGATCATCGCATGTGCATCTTCCATCGGCCCCGGTGCAGCGAATATGATCACAGCTGCTGCGACAGCGACGGTCAACAACGTGCCGCTGCTGCTGTTCCCCGCGGACGCCTATGCCTCCCGCCAGCCGGACCCCGTGCTGCAGCAATTCGAGCAGGTCAATTCCCTTGCGACCACCACCAACGACGCATATAAGGCCGTGACGAGATACTGGGACCGCGTGCAGCGTCCCGAGCAGCTGATGAGCGCCATGATCAACGCCATGCGCGTGCTGACCGATACCGCCGAAGCCGGCGCGGTCGCCATCTGCCTGCCGCAGGACGTGGAGGGCGAGGCTTATGATTATCCCGATTCGTTCCTTGCCAAGCGCGTGCACAAGATCACCCGCCCGCTTCCCGTGAAAGAGGAGATCGAGGACGCGGTAAAGGTCATCGCAGCGGCAAAGAAGCCCCTTGTGATCTGCGGCGGCGGCGTGCGTTATTCCGAGGCCGGCGAAGCGCTGGAGCAGTTCTGCGCAAAATTCAATATTCCCTTTGCGGAGACACAGAGCGGCAAGACCGCCTGCCTGTCCTCGAACAAGTACAACCTGGGCGGCCTGGGCGTGACCGGCAATTCCTCCGGCAACGTGATCGCGAAAGAAGCGGATGTGATCATCGGGATCGGCACCCGTTTCTCTGATTTCACCACCGCATCGAAATCTCTGTTCCGCGACGACGTGAAGGTCGTCACAGTGAACACCTCCCGCTTTGACGCTTACAAGCTGGACGCAGTGAAGATCGTCGCCGACGCGAAAGAGGGAATCAACGCCCTCTGTGAAGCGCTTGCCGCAATCGATTATAAAACTGCTTATACCACCGAGATCGCAGATGCGAAAAAAGGCTGGGACGACGAGATGGCCCGCCTTGCCGCATACCGTTACGACGAGAACTTCAAGCCCTTGATCGCCGCCCGCGAGGAGCGCACGATCCCGGAATTCGCGAAAATGTACGGCACCGACGTAACGCAGGTCGCCGCCGTTGCGCTGATCCGCGAAATGATCGACGACAACGCCATCTGCGTGGGTTCCGCCGGTTCTCTTCCCGGTGATCTTCAGAGAATGTGGACCAGCGACGAACGTTACTCCTATAATATGGAATACGGCTATTCCTGCATGGGTTATGAGATCGCCGGCGCGCTCGGTTCCAAAATGGCGGAGCCGGAGAAGGAAGTATACGCCATGTGCGGCGACGGCAGCTATCTGATGCTGCACAGCGAGCTGGTCACCAGTGTTCAGGAGGGCAAAAAGATCAACGTCATGCTCTTCGACAACGCGGGCTTCGGCTGCATTAACAATCTGCAGATGTCCAACGGCATCGGCAACCTTGCCACCGAGTTCCGCAAGCGCGACGAAAACGGCGAGCTGCTGGGCGAGCTGTTGTATATCGACTACGCGAAGGCAGCTTCCGGCTACGGCGTGAAGACCTACACCGCCCGCAGCCTTGAGGAGCTGAAAGAGGCGCTGGAGGACAGCAAGAAGCAGACCGTATCCACACTCATTGATATCAAGGTGCTGCCCAAGACCATGACGGACGGTTACGGCGCATGGTGGAACGTGGGACTTGCGTCCGTATCGAATAAGGAATCCGTACGCAAAGCGTATGAGAATATTGACAAAATGAGAAAGATTGCGAGGAAGTATTGATGCTTGACAAAAACAAAGTAAAGCTCGGCATTGCGCCGATCGCCTGGACAAACGACGACATGCCGGATCTCGGCGCGGAGAACACTTTCGAACAGTGCGTTTCGGAGATGGCTCTTGCCGGATTCACCGGCTGCGAGGTCGGAAACAAGTATCCGAAGGATACCGCCGTTCTTAAAAAAGCGCTGGAGCTGCGCGGCATGCAGATCTGCAACGCATGGTTCTCCTCCTTCATCCTCACCCAGCCCATCGAGCAGGTCGAGGCGGATTTCGTGAAGCATATCACGTTCCTGAAGGAAATGGGCGCTAAGGTCGTCGGGATCTCCGAACAGAGCTATTCCATCCAGGGCACGGATAAGCCGATTTTTGAGGCGAAATACGTGATGAACGACGAGGAATGGGACCGCCTGTGCAAGGGCATCAACCACCTTGGTAAGGTCGCGAAGGATATGGGCATCGCCTTGACGCTGCACCATCATATGGGCACCGTTGTTCAGACCGAGGCGGAGGTTGACCGTCTGATGGCGAACACCGATCCCGATCTGTTCAGCCTGCTGTTCGACTCCGGTCATCTTGCCTATTGCGGCGAGGATTACATGAGCGTGCTGAAGAAGTATGTAAAGCGTATAAAGCACGTCCACCTCAAGGACATCCGTCCCGAGGTGATCGAAAAGGTCAAGAAAGAACACCTTTCGTTCCTGCAGGGCGTGCGTCTGGGTACCTTCACCGTTCCCGGCGACGGCGCGATCGACTTCGGGCCGATTTTCGACGTGCTTGCCGAGGCGGATTACGAAGGCTATGTTCTTGTTGAGGCGGAGCAGGATCCCGCGATCGCGAACCCCCTCGAATACGCGATCAAGGCGAGGAAGTATATCGCAGAGAAAGCCGGACTTTAATTCGTTCGGAATCGAAAATCCCGGATTGATGTAATGCCGGCCAAAGAATCGTTTGGCTCTCTGATCGGATTTTTCAGAACGGAGTTGTTAATATGATATTCAGATCATTGAAGTTTGTTCTCAGCATGTTGCTTGCCGTTTCCCTTCTCTGCTGTGTGATTTGCCTCTCGGGGTGCGGCGGAAAGGACGGCTTTGCCGGAACGGGAAACGAACCGAGCGACCGGGTTTCCGAAACAACGGATGCCGCGACAGAAACAACGGATACGGCGACTGAAACAACCGATACGGCGACAGATACAACCGTTACAGTGACAGATACAACGGATAAAACTACCGAGTCAGCTGCTCAGACAACGGGAACCATTGCCGAAACTAATCCGCCGGTTACGACGGACAGCGGCTCCGGCAAAGGGAGCCTGAATAAAGAGGAACTGCTGGAATCTCTGAGAGGCTTTTGGAACAGCGACGACAGTGCAACGCTGATTTCCTTTACACAGCGAGAGGACGGCGTATTTATCTTCGGACTCGGCGAGTGGTATTCCGAGTATTCTCTCTACGGCGAGTTGAATGATCCGTTTGACGGCGATCCCAAGGGCATTCTCAAAATGGTTCTTGCAAATTACGGAGATGAAGAGCTGGGCGCCGTACCGACGGAGAACGTTTCTCTGACGTTCGATCTGTCTTCTCTCGAGGAAGGTTGGTTCCTTTTCCATAACGATTACATCAATTCGTGGGTGCGTTACAATTATGCCGGCGCGACGTTGGAAGAGGCGATGCCGGCGCAGCCGTAAACAGATCCGGCAATGTTTCCGACAGGCTTCCCTGTGCGGATCACCGCTGTGATTATGCAGTAAATACAATAAACGGAGGAGAAAAAATGGCTATTGAAAAAATGAAGTATTTTGTGAACGGCGAGTACAGAGAGTCCAAGACCGAAAAATGGACCGATCTGCACAACCCGAGTACCGGCGAGGTCACCATGCAGGCGCCCTGCTGCACCGAGGAGGAGGTCCTCGAGGCGATCGCTGCTGCGAAAGCGGCGTTCCCGGGCTGGAGCGGCACTCCCGCCATCAAGAGAGCGCAGGTTCTTTATAAGATCCGCGACCTCATCATCGAGCACATGGACGAGCTGACTCTTCTGGTCGCGCAGGAGAACGGCAAGGTCTGGGCGGAAGCCGAGGGCGACGTTCTCAAGGCGAAGGAGGGCACCGAGCTTGCCACGCAGGTCCCGTCCCTGATGATGGGCGAGAGCGTTATGGACGCGTCGCGCGGCTATGACACCGTGAAATACCGTGAGCCTCTCGGCGTGTTCGCGGGCATCGTGCCGGTCAACTTCCCGGCGATGATTCCCTTCGGCTGGATGGCTCCCGTCTGCATCGCCACCGGCAATACCATGGTGCTGAAAGCGGCGACCCTCACCCCGAGAACTGCGCTCCGTCTTGCTGAGCTCTATAAAGAGGCGGGCGTTCCCGACGGCGTTATCAACGTAGTCACCTGCTCGAGAAACGAAATCAACACGATCCTCGACTGCCCGGACGTCAAGGGCATCACCTTTGTCGGCTCCACCCCCGTGGGCAAGAAAATCTATGCGCGCGCCGCGGCTGCGGGCAAACGCGTTCAGTGCCTCTGCCAGGCGAAGAACCATGCGCTTGTGCTTGCCGATACGCCCATCGAGCGTACTGCCGCGGGCGTGATGAACTCCGCGTTCGGCTGTGCCGGACAGCGCTGCATGGCGCTTTCCGCCTGCGTCGTTGAGGAGTCGATTGCCGATGCGTTCGTCGCCGAGCTGAAAAAGCAGGCGATGAAGATCAAGGTCGGTCCCGCATGGGATAAGACCTCGAAGCTCGGCCCCATCACTTACGAAAAGCATTATAAAGAGGTTCTTGCCGATATCGACAAGGGCGTCGCCGAAGGCGCCGAGCTGGTGCTCGACGGCAGAAACTGCGTTGTCGAGGGCTATGAGAACGGCTATTTCGTCGGTCCGACCATTTTCGACCACGTCACCGCGGATATGACCATCGGCGACGAGGAAGTCTTCGGTCCGGTGCTGTGCATCAAGCGCTGCAAGGACTTCAAAGAGGGTCTCGAGATTATGAACGCGAACCCCTATGCCAACGGCTCCGTGATCTTTACCCAGAACGGTTATTATGCCCGCGAGTTCGTCCGTCATACCGACGGCGGCATGGTCGGCGTCAACGTAGGTATTCCGGTTCCGATCGGCTTCTTCCCCTTTGCAGG
>CACYHJ010000216.1 GCA_902774165.1 Oscillospiraceae bacterium | reverse complement strand
ATCTCCCAGGTATGGCACAGCAGCAGGACCATATCGTCGCAGCCGATATTGATTTCGCTGCCCTTGTGATACTCAAAGCCGTTCAGCGTGGTGTTCCTGCCGTTGCAGTAGCCGGTCTGGGCGGGCATGCCGCCGTAAAACTGCGCCTCGACGGCGGAGAAAACCTGCGTTGCCTCCAGCTCCGGCACCGAGGGGACGTAGACGTTCCCGTTTTCCGGGATCGGCGTATTCTGCCGCAGCCAGTCGGTCATGGCGGAAAAATCATACCCGTCGACGACTCTGCCGAAGGTTTTAAACGCCTTGTCAAAGACGGAATACACGGCGATCTCATTCAGACGCCGCAGCGTTTCGATCTGTGTCACGGCTCAATGATCTCCCAATTCATCATTTTCGCGAATTTGCGGAAGGAATCCATAAAGCTGCCGTAGCACATGACGATGTGATGCGCCACGCCGGTTTCGGTGACGGTTTCAAGAAGCTTTTTGACGGAGCAGTCGAACCGTACCTTCGCATAGGTGCCGGAGAGCTGCTTTTCCATCGGCTCCGCCACGCCGCTTGCAAGGAATACCCGCGTTTTGCCGCGCGCGGTGTCAATGCGGATAAAGTCCGCCTTGCCGCTCTTCATCACAAAGCCCGCAGTCACGCCCTTTCCGCCGGCGAAATAAGTATCGAGGGTGCAGTCGCACACGCCGTCGGTCAGGTTCACCGGCGCCACGCCGCAGTGCCACATCAGCGCGTAGTTCTCTTCAAAATTGACCTGCGACAGATCCGCAAGGAAGGGCGTTTCGCAGCCCGCGGCGGCAGCGGCGAGCATAGTTTCCGCGCCCTCCGCGTCGCCCTCGCAGGAGAGGATCCTGCCGTCCGCCTGCAGGATCGACATCATCGCGCAGGGAGCGATGCCGAAGGTCTTCGCGTATTCCGGCCAGCAGCGCACCGCCAGCGCGTCCAGCTTGTTGTCGTCGAGGAATTTCTTCGTGGTCTCGCACAGAAGCGCGACCTTGCGCACCTGCTCGTCGGTCACGCCGCGGCAGTTGAACAGCCTTCTGACCTGCGCCTCCCACTGGGCGGTGACCTCGCCGTCCACCGGCGCGGAGAACATCTCGGAAAGTTCATAGTGGTCCAGAAGAACGCCGGTCTTGCGGAAATTGTCCAGCTCGTCGATGTCCAGATTGAAGAAGCCGTCCGCCCGGTAGCCCGCCACGCCGATGTGGGCGTGCTCGATGGCGGCGCGCATACGCACCGCGTCCACCCAGGAGCGGTCGATGGTAGCGGAAACGACGCAGTCGAAGCAGTCGTTGCCGGATTTATACAGGTTCGACGCGTTCAGGTTCATGCCGCAGACGGAGTTCAGGCGAATCTTGCCGCCGTCGTAGGGCAGCTCGTTGAACGCCCAGAGAAGGATCGGCTTGTTGACCGCCCGGTCGATGGTGGGCGCCAGATGTCCCAGATGGAAGGTGCCGCTGATGATCGCCACCGCGTCCACGTCCGCCGCCTTGAAGGTCTGCGCCGCGTTCTGCGCCTCGGCCTTTTCAATGACGGGCTCCTCGATCACGACCCAGTCGATATCGTCGATGGTTTTCAGGTCCGCCTGCGCGTTCTTGTAGATCTCCAGCGCCGCCGCCACGTCGTAGGTATAACGACCCAGGCAGCAGACGCCGATTTTCGCTCTGTATTTCATGTTATTCTACCTCTTTGTTCACGATTTTGTAAGTGGCGCGGAAATCCTCTTTGCCGATGCCGCGCGCCATGCCCTCGGCGTAGACCCGGCGGGCG
Organism: Oscillospiraceae bacterium; assembly: GCA_902774165.1. Lineage (GTDB taxonomy): Bacteria > Bacillota > Clostridia > Oscillospirales > Acutalibacteraceae > RGIG2774. The sequence continues at coordinate 5,890 of CACYHJ010000216.1, read as the reverse complement.
TTCTCCATGCCGGGCATGGGGAATTCCTTTTCCGCAGAAAGCGCCGCGCAGATCCCCAGATCCTTGTTCATATTCTCAAGGGAGAACGCGGTGGTCCAGTCGCGGTCGCGCAGCTTTTCCGCCTGACCGTCCAGATAGAAGTTCTGTCCTCCGCCGTAGGAAATGGCGGTCTTGAAATCATCCACGGAAATGCCGCAGCGCTGTGCGAGACCCAGCGTCTCGTTGACGCCGTTCTGAATCTGGGCAACAAGGGTATTGTGGCAGATCTTCATCACAAGGCCCATGCCGTTGCCGCCCATGCGGATCACGTTGTTTCCCATATAGGACAGGATCGGCAGGATCACCGGGAACAGCGCCTCGTCGCAGCCCGCGTAGATGCCCAGCGTGCCGGCGATGGCCGCGGGCTTGGATTTTACCACCGGCGCGTCGGCGAACTGCGCGCCCGTCGCCTTGACGAGCTTCGACAGCTCCACCGAAACGCAAGGGTCGATGGTGCTCATGTCGATATAGATCTTGCCGGGCTTCATCGCGGGAAGCACCTGTTCGCACACCGCCCGGGAGTGCTCGGATTTGGGGACCATCGTAATGATCACGTCGCTTTGTTCCGCGGCCTCAAGGGCGCTTTCGCACCCGACCGCGCCTTTTTCGGCAAGCAGAGCCGTTTTCTCCGGCATCACATCGAAAACGTAAACTCTGCCGTCGTGTTTTTTGATAATGTTCTCGCACATGGACTCGCCCATAATGCCGAGACCGATAAAACCAATGTTCATTTATATCCTCTTTCCTTAATGAATCGCGTTGCAGTTGTCAGCGGTCAGTGATCAGTTGTCAGTTTCGGAAGTCGCTTCGCGACTTGATTTATAGATTGAAAAATCAGAATTTATACATTTCACAGTTCACATCTCACATTTCACTGCGGAATAACGTCCGCTTTGCGGATGTTATTCCGTCGCAGTATGATCCCACGCGTCGCAGAAAATGCCGAGGCCCTGACCGGTATAGGGGTGCGCAAGGCTCGATTTGTACACCGCGAGGCCGGCGGTAACGATGTCCGCGCCGGCGACGGCGCAGTCCACGATCTGCTTCGGGGAGCGGATCGCGGCGCAGATGATCTGAGTCTTGCCGTAGAAACCGTAATTCTTGTAGATCTTCACGATATCGGAAATATACTTTTCGCAGTTCTCGCCGTTGTCCTCTTTCCAGCCGATGAAGGGCGAGACGAACAGGGAGCCGTTCTTCGCGGCGATCAGCGCCTGCGAGGGAGAGAAGACAAGAGTCAGGTTCGTGCGTACGCCTTTTTTCTCCAGCGCTCTCGCGGCGGCGACGCCCGCCTCGGTGCAGGGGATCTTGATGACGAAATTGGGGCTGACGGCGGCGAACTGTTCCGCCATGGCGATCATTTCGTCCGCGTCGTCCAGATGGGGGTTGATCTCGATGGAGATGGGGAATTTTTCATAGCCCTCAAGGCCCTCGGAACGCACCCATTCCGCAAGGTCCTTCACCACGGTCAGGAAGGGCTTGCCGCTGTTCATCACGTGCTTGGGGTTGGTGGTCACGCCGTCGATGCCGAACGTCGAATAGGCTTCTTTGATTTCGTCCAGTTTTGCAGAGTCAAGAAAATACTTCATTGTGAATTCTCCCTTTTAATAAAAATATGTTCATGCGGGCGCTGCCCGGGATCATGCGTTTTTACTGCTCTTTTGTATCGTATTTTTCCGGAAACAGCTCGGCGAGCCGCTTTTTACCCAGCGGATAGAATATCCCGAGGCTCAGCGCCATCACAAGACACATTGCGCCGGGCAGTATCGTGGAGAGCGAATACATCCTTGTCACGGCGTCGGCGGTGACCGCCTTCGCGTCGTAGCCGATCCACACCAGCATCTGCGTGCCGAGCACGCCGGCGAGCGTCTGGCCGAGCTTTCTTGTGAACGAGAAGAACGCGTAGCTCGTGCCCTCCTCGCGCTGACCGGAAAGCTTCTCCTGATAGTCGATCACGTCCGTCACCAGCGCCCAGACCTCGAGCACCAGGAACGTCATGCCAAGACCCGCAAGGAAGCAGAATCCCAGGAATACCCAGACGTTCGTCGTTTTCATCACCCATAATACAAGATACGCGATCCCGGAGAACAGCATTCCCGCGGCGCAGAGCTCTTTTTTGCCGAATTTGCGGACAAGCGGCTGCAGCACCGGCAGCAGCAGCGCCATGGGCAGATAGGTGAAGACCGTGAACAGGCCGTAAAGACCGGGCTGTTTGAAGTAGTCCTTGAACAGATAGTTATACATCGACTGTGTAAAGAACTGCGCGGCGATCAACAGCATCGACGCGATGCAGAGCATGATAAACGGGCGGTTCCGCAGCAGCGTGCGCACCGTTTTGCCAACGTTCACCTTTGCCTCGTTCGGCGCGGCGGCGACGCGCTCGCGCGTCATTTTATAGCTGAACTGATAGATCAGGATGCTCAGCGCGGCGAGAATGATCGTTCCGATCAGGATTTTCTGCGCGTCAAGATTCTTGACCTCTTCTCCCGAGGCGTCGACCGACGTGGAATAGACGAACATCGGCAGCAGAATCTGCGCGGGTGTGCCGCCGAGCCCCGCGCCGATGGAACGGAACATGGAAAGCGCCGAGCGCTCGCCCGGATCGGTGGTGATCACGGACGCCAGCGAGCCGTAGGGGATGTTGACCGCGGTATACATCATGCCGTAGCCGATATAGGTGATATAGGCGTAGATCAGGTATTGATTTTCCGTAAGTCCCGGGATCTTCAGGAACATCAGGATCGCGAAAAGCGCCAGAGGCAGCGACGCCCAGCGAAGGTAGGGACGGTATTTGCCGTTTTTGCCGGGCTTGTGCTTGTCAATGACGGCGCCCCAGATCGGATCGTTGATCGCGTCCCAGATCCGCGCGACAAGGAACAGAATCGTCACCTTGCCTGCGGAAATATAGAGCGTGTTCGTGTAGAACATCTGCAGGAACGAACCGACCAGACCGAAGGTCAGAAGCCCCGCGGCGTCGCCGAGCGCGTATCCTATTTTTTCCGAGAAGCCGATCCCCCAGGTGGCTCCCGAGGGGATGTTTTTTGTCTTAGCCATATCCGCGCCTCCTGATTTATTAACTGATTTAATTAATACACTTTGATAATAATACAATTGAGAAGGAATGTCAAGACGGGAAATGAGAAAATACTGATTCAGCGAGGCTAAATCAGTATTTACAGTCATCAGGCATTAGGCAATAGGGTTAAATTAATCTAAGCGTAAATTTGGCATGAGTATATCAGATGATATCTATTTGTATATTTGACTGACACTAATGCCCAGTGCCTGATGCCTAAATTCTGATTGATCGGGCAAAGCCCGATCAATCAGAATTTACCCCATATAAATCCACATCGCCGGGCGGACCGCGAAATCTCTGCGTTCCACGCCGCCCTCCGTGCTCTCTGACGTTTTAATCTGACCGTGGATGTTGACTCTCGCCGCAGTCGCGGCGGTGTCGCCGGCGTCTCTGAGCCACCAGCCGGCGAAGCCGTTTTCCGTGTACGCGCCCCTCTGGACAGCCGACTGCGTGGCAAGCGCCATTCGCTGCCCCGCCTGGGGCAGATAGGTCCGGACTTCCGCGCTCGACAGACAGAACACGCGGTCCTGCGAGGGAAGCTCCGAGACCAGCACCCTCGGCTGTTCCTCCGGGGCAAAGGCGCTCCGGAAGAAGCTGCCGTTGAGCCAGGCGCGCAGAGAGCAGGTCTCCCAGGTCGTATCGCCGGCGCGGCTGTTGTACTGCATGCAGTCAAGAGCGTACTTGCTGATCACGAGATATTGCATTCCCTCCTTACGCAGCACGATCCATTCGATCGGCTCGGCGTCTGAGGGATTGTTGTTCTGATCGTATTTTCCGAAGAAGATCGAATTCCCGACATTGTAGGAATCCCCTTCGGGCACGTAGGGGTTGGCCGGCGCCGACGTAATCGGGGGCGCCGTGGTCGGTATCGTAGGATCCGTCAGCAGGATCGTTTCGGGCTGCGTCGGGGCAACCGTCGAAGGCAGAAGGGCGGACGTCGGTTCGGTAAGGATCGGCAGAGTGGCGGCGGTCGTCTCGGGCTCCTGTTCCTGCGCTGCCGTCGTTTGCACGGTTGTTTTTTTGGCGCTTCCGTCGCTCATATTGCTGAACGCTTCATATTGCGCGATCAGTTCGTCGAACGGATCCAGCGAGTCGTCCCAGATGGGTTCTCTGTCTCCGTTATACCACGTCACAATATTGTTCTTGATTCTTTCATTGTAAAAGACAAGCGCGTCCCTGATCGAATCGGGATCGTCCTGTTCTGTAAAGATGATAAAATCGTTTTTTTCGGACACATAGATTTTACGGGCGCGATCCACCCGGAAGAACTCGCTGTTAATCGTATCATCGTCAACCAACCGGAAATCAAACACAGCGGAATCGGATTCCTTGATATTTCCGTTTTTCAAATCGACCCGAAACGCCGTATTTGCGTTTATATCAAATTTCAGCGCAAGAATATAATCGCTGCTGTTGTCATGAGAATAATAAACATACCCCTTTTTATCGGCCAGCTTACGCAGCGTCGCCGCGGTCAGGTTTGACGGGCCGCCGCAGGAGGCAAACAACAGAAGAAGCATAATCGCCGCGAGTGCGAGCGAGAGTTTTTTCATCAGGAAACATCACCTTTCTGTTTTCCAGCGTGTTTTTTATGTCAGAAAACTTAAGGCAACACCGCACAAATACGAATGCGCAATCCGCACGCCCGAATTGTGCGGCGTTGCCTTAAATCTGAATTTACCCAAACACAACCACCGATTTCTCCCCGACGGCCGCCCTGAAGGAGAAGACGCAGACGCCGCCGTCGGACGAGGCGCCCTGCACGGCGAAGGGCTTGCCGGTTTCGTCCTGTCCGATCCGCTCAAAGGGGATCTCCGCGCCGTTCAGCGTCACGCGGGAGAGCCCGTCTTTATGGATGCGCACGGTGTATTCCCGTTCGGTGAACGCGCGGGGGCCGTCAAAGCTTCCCTCTGCGGGATCTATGGTCAGCGTTTGCATGCCGTCCGCGCCGCGGAGCGTGATCTCCGTCGTGCGGAATTTCCCGTCCTTATACGCCACGGTCTCGCAGTCGTCTTCGTAAATCACGGTCTGTGCGTCCGCATTCTCGTCGGGATACACGTCCAGCGTCAGGTGGCTCCAGTCGCCGGCTTTCGTGCTCTCCATGTTGTCCGCCAGCGCGAGAACGCTGCCCTTCTTCACGAAGATAATCTGGCGGTTATCCATGTACGGGTCAGAGAACAGCATGTTTTCCTTGCGCTTTTCGGTAATATCGAGGCCATTCCAGAGGATATCCACGCGGCCGCTCTTGAGCTCCGCTTCCTTACTCGACCAGTCGATGGCCTTGAACTCTACTTCACGGCCCAGACGCTTGCTGGCTTCTTTTGCCAGGTCGATATCGAAGCCCACGATTTCGTTGCTTTCATTCTTAAAGCCCATGGGAGGGAAATTATCATCAAGCCCCACCACAATCTTCTTCGTTTTATCCGCATTATTTGCCTTGTCGGCTCCGCCGCCGCAGCCCGTCACAAAAGCTGCCGTCATGATTGCAGCCATGCCTAACGCTAAAAGTTTCTGCCATTTCATAAGGATATCCCCTCTCTGTTTTCCTTTAGTATGTTAAATCGTTACAAGACAAATTATACTGTAACTTTGTAAATTCTGTCAAGTGATTTCATCGACACTGATCTGAAAAAAATTGCAGAAACTGATTTTCATAAAAGCCGATTATATAGAAACTGATTTTATAGAAGCTGATTTCATAGAAACTATTTTCACAAATACTAAAATACTAATCTGATATCGAGAATTATCTGAAAATAATTATTTTCAATA
>CACYHJ010000215.1 GCA_902774165.1 Oscillospiraceae bacterium | reverse complement strand
GGTCTGTATTGTTCGACTTCACGGGGGAGAGCAGGGCGAGGACCTACAAAAGACATATGACCGAGAAATATATTGAAAATCTGAGGCAGTTCGTCAACATTCGATGCACGGAGCAATTTTCCGATTTTTGTAATACGGGGATCGTTTTCTATCTTGAAAACGGGGCCGTCCATTTCATTCATATCCTGAAGTTCTGCAAGCTTTTGTTCTATCTTCTTTTTTGTTGGGAAATCACGAAAAGCGCCGCCTGTTACGAGCAATCGAATATCGTTCTCTTCAAAGCCGATTTTCATCAACGCTTCTTTGAGAGTTTTCATGTCGTTGACGCAGCATTTGAGCTTCGGGACGTTCATATAATCGTCAACGCCAATCAGCAGCGCAACCTTGCGCGCTTCAGACGTTTGAGCGGTTCGTCCACGCAATCAATAGCAAACAATATAAACTCAAGGGATCTTTTGTCACCGGGAATGAGCGCAAGCGATTTGCGCTCACTATCTGCGGAGATGACGTGCGCATGGGCATCAATTACGAAGGCAAGTCCGTAGATCTCGCAAACACGGACGGAAAGATCTATATGATCAACAATGACGCGCGCACTTATATGAGGATGAACTATGAGCGCGCACTCCGGCTTGGCATCGATATCGAAGATCTACAGCTCGACAGCGACATCTTTAAGATTGTCCCGGCGGGCACCACGACGCGGAAAAAAACCAAGCTAAATGGGCAGCAGGCCGATAAGTTTACCGTCCGCTCCGGCGACTACGTCGTGGATGTTTACATCGTCGACGGTCAGGTTCGGCGTTTCGTGGAACACGCCGAGCCCGACGATAATTTTGTCGTGGAACTGACCTATTTCTCGGACGAAGTCTCCGCGAACGACATTGTGCCGGTCAAAGATTATAAAGAGCAGAACTTTATCGCGTTCGCATACTCCCTGATGTGAAAGCCCCGTCGAATACCCAAATCAAAATAATAACAGCCCCGCCCCGCGCCGAACGGCGCGGGGCGGTTATGCGTTTTATTCTTCTTTTGCGCTTCAGGTCAGCTGCTGGACGCCTGCGCGTCCATCACCGCGTCGATTGCGAGCCCGACGCCCGGCAGGAGCAGCAGGCGGCGGACGCGGACGAGTCGGACGCCGAAGCGGAAGACGCCGATCAGACGAAGCCGACAAAAAAGTCTGCCAATGAAAACAAGAAGAAAACCGCAGCGAAGGACGACGATTTCGGCCTGTCGGTGATCAAGGTTTACGGCGAGGGAAAAGACCTGACAGAGGATGAAAAGCTGATCGTTCGCTATTTTGACAACGATTATCTTTCCCTGCCCGGCGTTGCCGACGTGGGCGATCTGCTGCAGCGTTACCCGCAGGTGTTTGAGGGCGCGCAGATCGATTTCACATTCTTGTCCGTGGTACAGATCCTGAAAACCGAAGGGGACCGGTTTACGGCTTACGCCAGAGTCGGCGATCTCACCTTAACCTATGACTACGGCGGGTCGTACGGGCAAAACTCCGCCGTGATCATCAAGGGAACCTATGCGCAGGAAAAGCACCTGATCGCCGGCGACGTGGTCACGTTCAGAGGCGTCTACAACGGGATGAAACCCTATAATATCAACGGCGGCACCACGTATCTGCCGGAGTTTGAAACGATTTCCTATCTCTATGACCCAGGTCCCTCCGAGATCGGCGACGCCGCATTTACCTATGAGGAAATCAAAAAAATCGCGACGAGAGTCTTCGGGGAAGACATCAACGTCCGGGAGATCACGTTTGACGAAGGCTGGGTCGAAGGAAACCCGCCGTACGTCGTTGAGCCGGAGAACCAGAGCAACGCCAATTTTACGAAATACATGTTTTTCGATACCTACGGACGCATCGAGGATATGCGCGATCTGAACTCGAATGGGCCGATTTCGCGTGAGATCACGTTCACCCCGGATTTCCGCCATTATATTCTCTCTGCGTTTGACAAGTCCCTCAATACCTTCACCCTGAGCTACTATGATACTGGCTTCAAGAAAGTATGGAGCCGAGAGTTTGCCGATACCTCGTCTGTCGGGATGGACTATACCGCAAACCATATCTATCTGGTGGCCAATCAGAAGCTGTATATCATCAACGCGGAAGACGGTTCCGACGCGCTGGATCCGAAGTTTGTGGGCATCAGAACAAGGATTCACAAGCTCAGCGACGGTCTGGTCATGACCGGCGGCACCAAGGCCGACGCGGTGGTGAAAACCGATCTGGAAGGAAACGTGCTCTGGTCGGTCAGCCTGCAGGCGGAGCCGGAAATAGACGAATGGGGGCGCGAAATTGATTTTCAGCTGGTGGACGACCATTATGTGGTTCAGTATTATTCCGGCGGCAAGGTTTACTTCATGGTCCTGTCGCCCGACGGCAAGACGCTGATGAACGCGGAGCTGTAACGCCGCCGGACCGCACGAGCGCCTGATCCGCGCGGCTCTGCCGTAATAAATGAGTTCCGCCGCGTCCGGGATCCCGGGCGCGGCGGAGTTTTATGTATTTCTTCAAGCGTTTTATTGTTTCATCGTCAGCGAGATGCGCTTCTTTGCCGGGTCGACGGCGAGGACTTTGACCTCCACCACGTCGCCGACCTTCAGCACCTCGGAGGGGTGCTTGATATAGCGGTCCGTGATCTGCGAAATATGCACAAGGCCGTCCTGATGCACGCCGATATCCACGAAGGCGCCGAAGTCGATCACGTTGCGCACGGTCCCCTTGAGGATCATGCCCTCCTTCAGGTCCTCCATGCTCAGCACGTCCGAGCGCAGCATGGGCTGGGGGAGCGAGTCGCGGATATCCCTGCCGGGCTTCGCCAGCTCCGCGGCGATATCTTCGAGGGTCGGCACGCCCACGCCGCACAGCAGGGCGATCTTTTCCGCGCCGACGGACCGGACGGCTTCCTCAAGCCCCGGCAGCCCCGCCTTGAGGTCGGTATCTTCTTTGTGAAGAAGCGAGAGCAGCTTGCGCGCCGCGCCGTAGGATTCCGGGTGAACGCCGGTGTTGTCCAGCGGCTCTTTGCCGCCGGGGATGCGCAGAAAGCCCGCGCACTGCTCGTAAGCCTTGGGGCCGAGGCCCTTGACCTTTTTCAGCTGCTCGCGGGAGGTGAACGCGCCGTTTTCCTCCCGGTAGGCGACGATATTCTTCGCCACCGACGCGCTGACGCCCGCCACATACTGCAGGATCGACGGCGATGCGGTGTTCAGGTCTACGCCCACGGCGTTGACGCAGTCCTCCACCACGCCCCGCAGGGATTCCTTCAGCCTTGCCTGGGGCAGGTCGTGCTGGTACTGGCCGACGCCGATGCTCTCCGGGCCAATCTTCACCAGCTCCGACAAGGGGTCCTGCAGCCGTCTCGCGATGGACACTGCCGAGCGCAGCGACACGTCAAACTGCGGGAACTCCTGCGCCCCTAACTTCGACGCGGAATAGACGGAGGCGCCCGCCTCGTTGACCACCATATAGGTCACCTTGCCGCCGTAGGGGCGGATCGTGTCGGCGATGAAGATCTCCGCCTCCTTCGACGCGGTGCCGTTGCCGATGGAGACGCAGTTGATCCCGTGCTTCGCGATCAGCGCGCGCACCTTCGCGGCGGCCTCTTCCTTTCTGTTCTGGGGCGGCGTCGGGTAGATCACGCCGGTGTCCAGCACCTTGCCGTTCGGGTCCACCACCGCCAGCTTGCAGCCGGTGCGGTACGCCGGGTCCACGGCCAGCACGGTCTTGCCCTTGATGGGCGGCTGCATGAGCAGGGGCTTGAGGTTCTGACCGAACATTTTGATCGCCTGCTCCTCCGCCTTTTCGGTCAGGTCGCTGCGGATCTCCCGCTCCACCGAGGGGAACACCAGGCGGGAATAGCTGTCCTCCGCCGCCGCCTTCAGATAGTCCGCGTAAGGGCTGTCTTTTTTTATGTACGGGCGCTCCAGCACCCGCAGCGCCGCTTCCTCGTCGATCTGCAGACCCACCTTCAGCACGTTTTCCCGCTCGCCGCGGTTGATCGCCAGGATCCGGTGGGGCGGGATCTTCGACACCGGCTCGCTGTAATCGTAATACATCCGGTAAACGGTGTCTTCCTGCGTTTTCGCGCTGCTGCCCACCTGACCGCGGCGGTCGATCAGGTTCTTGATCTCCCGGCGGCCCTCCGGCGCGTCCGAGATCGTCTCGGCGATGATGTCCGCCGCGCCCGCCAGCGCGTCCTGCGCGCTTTCCACGCCTTTTTCGGGGTCGATGAAATCCCGCGCCAGCGCCTCCAGCGGGGCGCTGTTCTTTGCCTGCTTCAGGATCGTTTCCGCCAGCGGCTCCAGCCCCTTCTCCTTTGCGACGGTGGCTCTCGTGCGGCGCTTCTGCCGGAACGGACGGTACACGTCCTCCAGCGCGGCAAGGGTTTCGGCGCCGGCGATGGAGGCTTCGATCTCCTTCGTCATTTTTCCCTGCTCGGTGATCGCGGCGGCCACGTCCTCCTTTTTCTTTTCGAGGTTGCGCAGGTACTGCAGCCGGTCGGCGATCTCGCGCAGCTTCTGGTCGTCGCAGGAGCCGTGCATCTCCTTGCGGTACCGGGCGATGAAGGGGATCGTGTTGCCGTCGTCGATGAGCGTGATGATGTTTTCCATGTGGTCCGCCCGAACGGAGAATTCGGCGCAGAGGGTTTTGATGAGGTCCATGGGTATTCTTCCTTTCAATTGGTGGGGTAAATTCTGATTTAGGCGTTAAGAAAACAGTCCGGTGGACTGTTTTTAGCCTAAACCGACGCAGCTATGCTGCGCGGGGTACGGACGGGCACACGGATTGAAGGAACCGCGATAAATCAGAATCATGAATATCGGCTTTAATCAGCAAAGTGCGGCGACCGGCTGTAGGGACGATTATTAATCGTCCGGTTGATTTTTGAATGCCCCTTTATGGGGCGTGAGAAAATCAAAAATACTAAAATCCTGCCCGATTCCGAGCAAACATTTGCCGTCTCGCCATCCCCACCATAAAGGCGGGGATGCCTTCACCGTCAAATCCGGACGATTGATAATCGTCCCTACATTCAGAATCCGGCTTTCTGCGTAAAGCCGATATTCATG
>CACYHJ010000214.1 GCA_902774165.1 Oscillospiraceae bacterium | reverse complement strand
AGGTCTATATGGAGGAAAACAGCACCATGGAGATGGAAATGGTGCAGATCAAGGGCGTCGACGATACCGAACGCACCACCACCGCCCGGCTGAAGGAGGGCGCAAAGCTTGTCGTGCGGGAGCGGCTGATGACCCACGGCGACCAGCGGGCGATCAGTACCTATGTCGTTACACTGGACGGCGACAATTCCAGCGCCGACGTGGTGTCAAGATCCGTTGCGCGGGATCGTTCCTTCCAGAAATTCGACGCGAAAATCGTCGGCAACGCCGCATGCTCCGGCCATACCGAATGCGATTCGATCATTATGGACGAAGGCAGAATTCTTGCCGTGCCCGGCCTTGAGGCGAACTGCATCGACGCGGCGCTGGTGCATGAGGCAGCCATCGGCAAGATCGCCGGCGACCAGATCATCAAGCTGATGACGCTCGGCCTTACCGAGCAGGAAGCGGAAGAACAGATCATTAACGGATTCCTGAAATAATTTCATAGATCGGAGCTGGTCAATTTTGAAAAAGACGCTTACGCTTATTCTTGCTATCCTGTTTTTGATGCCGTCTGTTCCGATGACGGCTGCAGCCCGTGGAGCTCAGACGCCGCGGATCGTTGAAACCGTTTATCCCACCGAAGACGTGGTCATTGCCGACATTGTCGCGACGGAAGCGCCTTATTCCGCCGACAGCACCGGCGAAAACGACGTTTCAGGCGTGCTGCAGCGGGCGCTTGACGACTGCGCGGCTAACGGCGGCGGTACGGTATTTCTGCCGGTAGGAAGATACCGTCTCTCCGGCAGCATCAGAATCCCGCAGTTCGTCACGCTGCGCGGCGACCGGCAAGACCCCGACAAAGGGACTGAATACGGCACGCTGATTATCGCCGATCCCGAAAGCCGGGACGCGATGACGCCCGGTCTGATCACCGTCGGCGCCAGCGCCGGAGCCGTCGGACTTACGGTCTGGTATGAAGATCAGACGCTTGACGACGTGAAGCCGTATCCCTATACATTCTATGTGGTCGGCAACGGTGATTACATGCTGCAGACGATCAAGGACGTGACGCTGATCAACTCCTATCGCGGCGTCGGTGCTTCCAGCGAGTGCGCAAACGACGTGAAGCAGGTTCACGAAATGTTCACGGTGGAGAACCTGAAGGGTACGTGTTTGTTTGAAGGGCTGAACTCCTATAACTCCGCGGACGTGGATACCTACAAGACGGTTTATATCCTGAATCAATATTGGACTCAGGCGGGCGAAGCGTTCAATGCGCCTGACAAGGCGGCGCTCGACGAGTACACGAGAAAGAACGCCTATGGATTTGTCCTCGGCGATCTGGAATGGCCGCAGTTTGCCGATATCAGGATTTCTGACCGGCGTTTCGGTATTCTGTTCCGGGAGGGTTATCGCTACTGCTTCAGCGGCGTTTTTACCGATCTGTACATAAATCGCTGCGACTACGGCGTTTACGTGCCGAGAGGCGTGATTTACGTGAGGGGGCAGTCCTGGGGAATCGGCGTTTTGCGCGGTGAGATCGAAGGCAGCGTTTATGCGGTTTACGACCCGGATGACGACGCGTTTCTGATGACGGACGTATCTGTGAACGGCGCTGTGACCGGATCCAATATCCGCAGATATAACGCGGATATGAGCGGATATATCCCGGAGCTTGCACATACATACCGCAAACCCGCGTCGAACCTCTACGTCGTTTCCGCGGATACGAGCGGCAGAACGGACGCTTCCGCCGCGGTTCAGACCGTGCTGGACGAGGCGGCTGCCGCCGGAGGCGTTGTGTATCTGCCCGGCGGACTCTATCGCTTCGACGGTCCGGTCACGGTGCCCGCGGGCGTGGAGCTGCGCGGCGCCTCATCGGTACCGACCCGCTGTCAGAACGGAAACAGCAGCGGTACTCTGATTCTGTCGTATTACGGTTATGATCCGTCTCTGTCTGGGCTGATCACGCTGGGCGGCGACGGCGCGGGACTGAACGGCGTGCGCATCGACTTCCCGCTGAATAACCCGACGGATGAAAGCGGCGAATACCGGCAGACCGTACCAGCGGTTTACGCCGCTTCGAAAGACGTATATATCACCAACTGTTTTATTACGCTTGCGAGCGTCGGCGTGCGCATGGAAAACGCCGAAAACGCGTTCATGAAAAAGATCGTCGGCTGCTGTTATGAGTCGATGTTCGATCTTTCGGGGTGTAAAAACGCGTTCATTGAAGGCTGTCTGCAGAACGGAAACGCGCTTTCGCGCAACGGATACGCCCGGCTCGGGATCCCCGAGCTTGCAAACAGACTCACGGAGAACCGTCTGTTCGATTATGTATTTATTCCCATTACCCGCGTCAGAACGGAATTTATCCGGCTGGAGAAATGCGAAGACGTGACCGTATTCCAGACCTTCATCTACGGCGGAAAGAGCTTTCTGAAATCCGAGGACAGCACCTCGGTGCTTGTGAACGTGGGCTGCGACGGCTCGTCGAAGCAGGCGCCGACGCTGGAGCTTTCCGGCGGCAGGACCACGATCCTCAATTCCATGCGGTCAACTTCGGACGGACAGCGGAGCTTCCGGTTCTATCAGCTGAGCGGCGGCGCGGCGCTTCGGTCCTATAACAGCCAGGCTGTGGATCTATTGTATAAAGAAGCTCCCGTTCTGCGAAAAATCGGCTGCGGCGAGCTTGCCGACGGGGAGCGGATCTATTCGCTTCTGCAGCCGATTTACGCGATCCAGACCCTGTTCGGCACGCTGAAGATGCGGAACCGGCAGAACTGAATCCCGAATTATACAGTAAAAAAACGAGACTTTTCCGGTCTCGTTTTTTTATTATCCGTATACTGTTTTCTGAGAGGTACTGGGTTTAGAGTTGGTAGCGCGCGGCGTATTCTTCGTATTTTTCGCGGAACGACGCGGAATTTCTTTCCTTGATCACGTTCAGGTATTCGTGCGTTTCGAAGGAATCGTCATTCAGCTCGATCATCGCCACCGCAATATTCGAAGCGTGATCCGCGACGCGTTCAAAATTTGTCAGCAGGTCGTTGAACACAAAGCCCTGCACGATCCCGCAGTCTCCGTGCTGCAGGCGGGAGATGTGCCTCAGCTTGATCTCGTCGCAGAGCTCGTCGATCCGCTCCTCCAGCGGCTCGGTGTTCTTTGCGAGGGAGATATCCTGCGTCTCAAAGGCGCTGACGGTGTTCTGAATAATCTCATTGACGGCGTCCGTCATGACGGAAAGATCGCTCTTTGCTCTTTCGGAAAACGCAATCTTTTTGCCGTGCAGCTCCTTCGCGCTCTCCGCGATATTCAGCGCATGGTCGCTGATCCGCTCAAAATCGGAGAGCGTATGAAGGTACTCCGAAACGTCCTCGCTCTGTTTTTGGGTGAGCTCCAGACCGGTCAGCTTTACAAGATAAGAGCCCAGCTTGTCCTCATACGCGTCGACGTCGCTCTCCATCCCGGCGACGGCGTCAAAGCCGGCGTCGCTGTATTCCTGCAGCAGAAGAATCGATGCCAGGATGGATTCTTTCGAGAGCGCCGCCATTTCGTCGATGGCGATGCGGCACTGCTCGATCGCCAGCGCGGGGTATGCGAGAAAACGCTCTTCCAGCTGAAGGGAAGCGCGGCCTTTCTCTTTTTTTCTCCCGCCGTCCTTTACGAACAGGGAAACGATTCCCAGGACCGGCTTTTCCGCAAAGCAGAGCAAAAGCACGATCATAAGACGCAGAATGCTGTTGACCGCCGCCGTGGAGAAGGGGTCCACCGTGCGCGACAGGAACGAAAAATCAAAGAACAGGCTGAGAACGTAAAACGGGATCGCTGTGACCGCGACGCCGAGAATTCCCGCGACCGGGTAGATCATCGCCGCCCGTTTTCCTTCGGTATTTGCTCCGATGGCGGAAAGCAGCACCGGAGCTGCCGCGCCGATGACAACGCCCATCAGAAGCGGCAGAGATCCCCCTATGCTCATCGCGCCGGTGACGGACAGCGCCTGAATGATACCCACGGCGGCGGAGGCGCTTTGCAGCACGGCGGTGAACAGCGTTCCCGCAAGGATCCCGAGCAGGGGATTGGAAAGCGTCGTAAGAAAGGAAGTGAACCGTTCGTTTTCGCCGAGCCCCGATACGGCCGCGCTCATGGTGCTCATACCGAACATCAGAACCGCAAAGCCCATCAGAATCCCGCCGATGCTCTTTTTGACCTTTGATTTTGTGAACATGCGCAGAATGATTCCGATAATCGCGATCACGCCGGTCAGCGTCGCTGTGGAGATCAGGCTTTTCAGGCCGCTTCCGCCGTCGATGTAACCCAGACAGATCACCCAGCCGGTGATGCTGGTGCCCAGAATCGCGCCGAGGATCACATAAAAACTGCGCTTTACCTTCATCATGCCGGAGTTTACAAAGCCGACCACCATGACCGACGTGGCGCAGGACGACTGGATCACCGCGGTAACGCCGGTTCCCAGCAGTAATCCGCGCAGCGGTGTGCCGGAGAGCCTGTAAAGGATCAGCTCCAGCCGGTTGCCGGCTACCTGTTTGAGTCCGTCGCCCATCAGCGTCATACCGAACAGAAACAGCGCGACCCCGCTCAGAAGCGTAATAATGTCGCTGATACTCATTTTCTATCTTCCCCTTTCGCGTAACAACTGTATCATATCGTCGTGATATTTGCAAGAGTTGTATGTCGGTATTTTTATCAATCCGAAACTTTTTTATTCCGGACGAAAATTCCGGGATCGTCCTGCGATTTTGCGGAACGGATAAATAAGAACATTTGTGCGTTTTGAACGAAAAAGAAAAAGAACATTTGTGCGCTTCTCCTCTTGCTTTGCGGTTCGCGTCGTGTTAAAATAATAACGAGAGGTGCAGAACAAATGTTTGATAAGCAATATATCGCCATTGATCTGAAATCATTTTACGCGTCCGTTGAATGTGTGGAGCGCGGCTTTGACCCGCTGAAAACAAATCTTGTGGTTGCGGACGCGGAGCGCACGGAAAAAACGATTTGTCTTGCCGTTACGCCGTCGCTGAAAGCTTACGGGATATCGGGCAGGGCGCGACTTTTTGAAGTAGTGGAAAAGGTCAAGGAGATAAA
>CACYHJ010000213.1 GCA_902774165.1 Oscillospiraceae bacterium | reverse complement strand
GACGCGATTGTCCGGTCTGCCGGGAACTTGCCGGCCTGCGGGCCGCGGGCGCCGCGCGGCTTCCCGTGATGACAGGCGCCGCGGCTTTGCTGCCGGTGCTGAAGCTGCTGATGCGCTTCTCCCGGCGCAGGGCCGCCGGGGACCGGCTCACGCCGATCCGGCAGAAGGTAAAGCTGACGCGCTGATCCTTTTTTCCGCCGTCTCACGCAGACGGCAGACGGATCTTTTCAGAACAACGACGCGCCGGACTGCCGGCGCTCATTTCAGGAGAAAACTATGGCTCTGTTAACTTGTACAAACTTATGTCTCGGTTACGACGGCAACGAGATCGTCCACGACCTGAACTTCTGCGTGAGCGCGGGGGATTACCTGTGTATCGTGGGAGAGAACGGCTCGGGCAAATCCACGCTGATGAAAACGATCCTCGGGCTTCTGCCGCCCATGAGCGGCAGCGTCGTCACCGGCGACGGGCTGAAACAGAACGAGATCGGCTATCTGCCCCAGCAGACGGCGATCCAGAAGGATTTCCCCGCCTCCGTGCGGGAGATCGTATATTCCGGCTTTCAGGGCAAAAACGGGCTGCGCCCGTTCTATTCCGCCCGTCAGAAACAGATCGCGGCGGAGAATATCCGCAAGATCGGCATCGAAGCCCTCACGAACCGCTGCTACCGGGAGCTTTCCGGCGGCCAGCAGCAGCGCGTCCTGCTGGCGCGGGCCCTCTGCGCCACGGAAAAAATGCTGCTGCTCGACGAGCCCGCGGCGGGGCTTGACCCGAAGGTGACTGCCGAGCTGTACCGGATCATCGACGATCTGAATCAACGGTACGGCATCACCGTGATTATGATTTCCCACGATATCGACGCGGCGATGCGCTACGCCACCCATATTCTGCACATCGGCAAGCAGGTGTTTTTCGGCTCGAAGCAGGAGTTCGAGAACAGCGAGACCGGCAGCCGTTTTATTTCCCTGACCGGAGGTGACGCGTGATGGAAACGTTGATTTCAAGGCTCACCGCGTCCTTCGGCATGATCAACGCCTGGTACGCGATGATCGTGGGCGTTCTGATCGCCCTCATCGCCGCCCTGCTGGGCGTGACGCTGGTGCTCAAACGCTTTTCCTATATCGGCGACGGCCTGTCCCATGTGGCGTTCGGCGCGCTGACGGTGTCGGCGGTGTTGCAGATGCTGTTCCATTTTCAATTGCCGGACGATATGATCATCGTGCTGCCTATCACGGTCATCGCGGCGATTTTGCTGCTGCGCACCGGGCAGAACACCAAAATCAAGGGCGACGCCGCCGTGGCGATGATCTCGGTGGGGGCGCTGGCGATCGGCTACCTGCTGATGAACATTTTCAAGCCCAAATCCTCCAACGTCTCCGGCGACGTGTGCTCGACTTTGTTCGGGTCGGTGTCGATCCTGACGCTGGAGCTGAAGGACGTGATCGTCTGCGGCGTGCTGACGCTGATCATCCTAACCGTATTCATTCTGTTTTACAATAAGATTTTCAGCATCACCTTCGACGAGGATTTCGCGAAGGCGACCGGCACCAACGCGGCGGCGTACAACCTGCTGCTGTCGGTCATCATCGCGGTGATCATCGTCATGGCGATGGATCTGGTTGGCTCGCTGCTGATCTCGGCGCTGGTGATTTTCCCGGCGCTGTCGGCGATGCGGGTCTGCAAAAGCTTCAAATCCGTCACGGTCTGCGCGGGGATTACCTCGGTGTGCTGCGCCTTCTCCGGCATGCTGCTGGCCATCGTCGCCGGCACGCCCGTGGGCTCCACGATCGTCGCGGTGGACCTTGTCGTGTTTATCATCTTTACATTGATCGGTATTATTAAGAAAGGTGCGAAAGCATGAAAAAAATACTCTGTATCCTTCTGTCCGCGTGCTTTGCGCTGACAGTGTTTGCCTCCTGCGGCAAAAAATCATCCTCCGGCGCGACGGAACCCGCCGCTCCCGGCGCGCAGAGCAAAGAAACGGAAACCGCCGCCCAGACGCAGAACGCGGCGAGCGACCCCGTGGACGTGGATCTCACCAAAATGAGCAGCACGATGATCTATGCCGAGGTGCTCAATATGACCCAGACCGCCCCGGAGGATTATCTGGGCAAGACCATCCGCATCAAAGGCAATTTCACCGTGTCGAAAAGCGAGGAATACAACCGCAACTACTATTGGTGCGTGATTCCCGACGCCACCGCCTGCTGCTCTCAGGGGATTGAGTTCATTCTGGACGGAAATCCGGATTATCCGCTGGATTATCCCGAGCTGAACTCCGAGATCACCGTGGAGGGCGTTTACGAGTCGTACCGCGAGGGCGATTACACCTATTACCAGCTCAGCTCCGCGAAGCTCATCTGAGTCGGCTCGGACCCGTGAAACCGAAAACCGTGTTCCGCGGCGCCGTCCTTCGCCGCGGAACCGCCGGTTCCCTCAGCGTTTTCAATTCATTTCAATTCGTGTAAAAAAAATTAAAAAAGACCTTGCAATTATACTTCAAAAGTGTTATCATACCATATATATAAATCGAAGGAGGTGGAATTATGCCCAATATCAAATCCGCGAAAAAAAGAGTTCTTGTCACCGCGACCAGAAATGCGCGCAATAAGGCTGCGATGTCCTCGCTGAGAACAGCGATCAAAAAGGCGAACGCCGCCATTGATAATAACGCGGCGGATAAAGCGGAGCTTGTGAAGCTTGCCGTGCAGAAGATCGACAAGGCTGCGGCAAAGGGACTTATCCACAAAAACAATGCCGCGCACAAGAAGGCTGCTCTTGCCGTGAGAATGAACAAATCCGAGGCATAAATCACATTTTTCATTTGAAAGGACGGTCAATCATGAAAAAGGTACTCAAAGTCATCGCAATCGTGATCGCCATCGCCGGCTTCTGCGCCGCCGCTTACGCGATCGTCAAGAAGGTTCTCGACAAAAAGAACAACGAGCCTGAAGAAGTCGAAGAGGATTATGTTTCCGCTTCCATGCTCGACGACGAGTTTGTCACCGAGACCGTTGCTTAAAAGAGCAAAAAAGTTACCCCCTCAACCGCGAGGGGGTTCTTTTTTTGGCCGGATCATATTTACAACGGATTTTTCTTATGATATATTATTATCAGATAAATCTGAAAACGGGAGGGAACCGGCTTGAACAGAATTCTCGTGACCGGCGCGGGCGGATTCCTCGGCGGATCCTTCGTCCGGTTTTTCCGCGCGCAGGGACGCGCCGTCACCGGGTTTTCCCGCTCGGACGGGAACGGGTGCGTTGATATCACCGGGGATATCCTTGACGAAGACGCGCTTCTGCGGGCGATGGAGGGCTGCGATACGGTGATTCACTGCGCCGCCCTCACGCCCTATGCCCGGATTATGGCGGACAAGCCTGCCGCCGCCCGGGTTTATCTTCAGGGGATGCGCGGCTTGCTTGCCTGCATGGAGAAAACCGGCGCCGACGCGCTGCTGTTCCCTTCCAGCGGCAAGGTATACGGGCAGAAAACGCCTCTGCCGTACCGGGAGGACGCGCCGCTGCAGCCGGACGTCTATATGGGCGCGCTGAAGGCGGAGTGCGAGGGCATGATGCGCGCCTTTGCCGACGCGCACGGCGGGAGCCGCATGATCGCCGCGCGGATCTTCAATATCTACGGGCCCGGGCAGAAAACGGAGTTCCTGATTCCGAAAATCATCTCCCGTCTGGAGGAAAAGCAGATGCCGATGGGGCCCACCGGCACCCGGCGGGATTACGTCTATATCGACGACGTGCTGCGGGCTGCGGCGATTCTGCTGCAGCAGTGCCCGCGGGGCTTTACCGCCGTCAATATCGGCTCCGGAACCTCCGTCTCCATCGAAGAGATCAAAAATCTCCTCTGCGAAATCTCCGGGAAGGAATTCACCTTCCTCACCGACCCCGGTCAGATCCGGCGGGAGGAACCGCAGCAGGAGTACGGCTGCATCGAAAAAATCTCCGCCCTCGGCTGGCGGCCGGAGATCGGCCTTGCCGAGGGCTTGCGCAGGACGCTGCAGGCGTTCCGTCAGTCCGGGGCGTGAAACTCCGGCTTCCTGCTTTTCAATATCGCGTTTTTGCATCCGCCGTTGATTGCGCAGAGCACGTTGTTCGCGCAGTGAACGGCTTTTTTGCCGTCATAATAGTGGATCTCCTCAAAAATCACGTTTCTGCCCAGCACGCAGCAGTACTGCTCAAAGGATACGGTATGGGATTTCACGGTTCGGCACGCTCCTCGGTTTTTCTCACGGGACGGCACGCCCGCGGTTACCTTAATAGTATACGCACCGGGGAAAAATGATATTCACAGGCAGACGAGGATCCGCAGGAAAACGGGAATTTTTTTGCAGTGGACAGTTGTCAGTGGGCCTCATCCCTCATCTTCGGAACCGGCATGATTTTTTTCTCCGCCGCATATAGTTCATCAAGACAAGTTCCGGGAGGTTGCAATCGAGATGAATGAAAAATTCCTGCTTTATATGCTCATTTTTGCCGGCGTCGTCCTGCTGGCGGCGTATCTGAAAACAAGACGCCCCGTATCCGCGCTGCTGCTGACCGCGCTGCAGGGGATCGGGGCGTTTTTTGCGGTGAATCTGGCGGGGTCGCTGTTGAACGTTCACCTGAATCTCAATCTGTTTTCGGCGCTGGTGAGCGTCCTTGGCGGCACGCCGGGGGTGATTTTTCTGCTGGTGATGAACCTGATCTGACGGCCGTCAGGAAACGTCAAGACCGTCCCAGCTGGTATATTCTTTCGTCAGCTGCAGGAAGAAGGGATCCTCCGTTACCAGCTTTTCCAAGGCTTCTCTGTGGGCGTCCACTCTGCCGGCGACGAAGATGCCGGAAACCTGCGGGCCTCTGTCCGTGTTGTCCGGAATGGCAGAATATCTTTTTGTGATCCATAACCGCGCGCGTTCGTTGCCCTGCTCCTCCAGCAGATAGAAATTGATGCCCTGATAGGGAAGGCTGTCGAAATCAATCGCTTCATAGATTTTTTTCACACTGTCGCCGACGTTTGCGGCAAAGTTCTCGTCCGGCGTCTGGTACGGGTAAACTCTTTGATGGGAACCAGTTCAACCGTGACGTTCTTCGTCGCGATCGAGCCGCCGGCGTTGGCCGTTAGCGTTCCGGCTTTCACGTCAGCCAGCGTCGTGTCCGCGCCGCTCGTGATCGCCAGTTTGTCGGTATTCGTCGTGTTGCAGAGCAGGGCCGAATCGTCCGCGGCGTTCCCGTTGGCGTCCGGATCGAACACGTGCGTCAGATAGATGGAATTATGCCTGACAAGGCCGGTGTCGCATTCAAATTTATAATGCAGCTGATTGTCTTTGACGACCCGGTTCATCAGCGCCGCGAGACCGGCGGCTCTGTTGCCGATGTCCGTGCCGCTTCCCGCAAAGGTAAGGAGCCGCAGCTCGCCCTGGCTGATGGTTTTTTTCAGCTCCGCTCCGGTGGTCTGCAGCAGCGGCGTCCCGTCGACGCACAGGGTGATGACGGCTTTCCCGTCCTCCTTCGTTTCGGCGGCAAGGTTGTTCAGGTGCTCCGTGGTGTCGCGGATCGTCACCGTGCCCGCGGTTTCGTCGGCGGAGAACATGTCGGTGGCTCCCTTGTATGCCGACGGGGATTCCAGATATCCCGCGCGAAGCTTGAGATAGGAGTCGTATTTCGTGCCGACCAGCCGCATCAGAACCGGGTCGGAGCGTGACGCTGCCGTCCGGACCGCGAAAATCGGATACTTGTCGTCCGTCATTTTTCCGAAGGCGTAGGGCTCGCCCAGCAGGTCCAGCCGCGCCTTGAGCTCCTTTGCGTCGTCGACGAGCTCGCCGTCGGATGTGTCGGAAGATCCGATCAGGAAATATGTCGCGGTCTGTTCCTGCGCAAGCTGCTCCGCGTTCCGCTGCTGCGTTCCGAACTCGGCGGCGCCCTCCGTCTCCCAGATCACGTCGTCGAGCGGATCGGGCAGAACCCCGAATGCGCCGGGAAGCGGCTCGCTCGTCAGGTTGTGATAGAGCAGATCGGAAAACGCGGTATCCTTGTCCACCAGATAGAACACGTTGTTTTCATCCCGTACCGTGTCGAGGTAATACCATGCGTTGCTGACGTCGACGTCGAACGCGATGACCACTTCGACGCCCAGCTTGTCGATCTGTTTGATCACGCTGTCGTCCAGCGTCATTTCAAGATACGGGTAGCCGTTTTCCGCGTTCTCGATGCCCTTCTCTCCGGCGTTGAAGCCTTTCACAACGCCGGTTTTCTGTTCAAGGGATTTGATATCCGTGCGGTCGATGGCGACGCTCTTCAGCGCTTCCGAGGTATAGTAGCCGTCCCTGGCTGTTTCGACCCGCTCGGCGTCCGCCGCAAAGAGGTTGATCGGTCGCGTGAGGTAGCAGCGCAGCACGTCCATGATTCCGTTGTCATGAAGAACCGCGCGGGGCATGACCAGCTGATATTCCCCCGGCGTCTGCTCCGACGGGGTCAGGGTGTAACCGCCCTCGCCCGCCAGCAGCGTCAGGCGCGCCTCCAGCTCGCTCACGGCGGCGGCGGTTTCTTCTTCGCTCCAGCTTTCATCCGCGGTCAGCTTGACGTGGACGGGATCGTCAAAGCCCTTGTTCTTCCCGCCTTTTTTGAAAAGGAACGGGGCGCAGACCGCGCCGGCGACGATCAGGGCGACCAGCGCGAGAATCAGCGCAAGCTTGCCCTTGCCGGGCTTTTTCTTCTTTTTCCCGCCGTCCTCGGGCTCTTTGCCCGCGTCCGTTTTATCGGCGGCAGGAGCCGGTTTTGTTTTCGCTTCGGGGACGCCGTCCGCCCTGCAGGAGTCCAGCAGCGCGGTGCCGAACAGCTTTTTCTTGAAATGCTCAAAGTCCGGGGACGTGAAATAGTGGATCGACTGGTACGCCGACAGCTGCATCTCCAGACCGGGGGAGAGCTTGATGTCCTCAAGAATGACGGAAAGGAACCCGAGATTCTTGGACAGCGCGAAGTTGATCTCGCGCCGGCAGTTGTTGGACTGCGCCGAATTGGACGACACAAACGCGAGGCATACCGCCGCTTTTTCCAGATGCGTCGCGATGGTCTCAGGCCATTCGGTACCGGGGTCGATCCCCTCGTCGTACCAGAGCCGGTACCCTTTTTCGGATAACGCCTCAAGAATCGGGAACACCAGCTCCTTGTCTCTGTGGCTGTAGCTGATGAACAGATAGTCCTCGCTGCCCTCATAGATTTTTGCGCTGCATGGAAGCATTTTCAACACCCTTTATGTAAGTATTTTCTCACTGATTCAAAAGACCGTCAGCCGCCGATATAGGTCTTGCGCGGCGGATTTCTGCGGTAATCGTTCACCGCGGCGTCGTAATTCGCGCTGAAGCTGCGCGCCTTCGCGAAAACAACGTCGTAGACCCGGTTGTTCCCGTCCATGACGGTCCACGCGTGGCCGCCGGAGGAGACGCCGTCGTCGCAGACGTATACGCCCCTGCAGCCGGCTTCCACCGCCAGAAACGCGAAGGCGAAGGAGGTGGAGCCGCAGCAGCCGGAGCCGCGCTCAAAGATATCGTTGGCGAACAGCATTTCCCAGCCGGAGATCCGGCTGGACGCGCCCACCAGACGGTACTGGCGGTAGGGGAAGGACATGACGTAGCGGAAGGCCTTCCGTTTCTTCTCTGCCACGGAATCGCCGGGATTGGTGATCTGCGCGAGGATCCTGCGGGCGGTCATCAGCGTGCGGATCTTCTCGTTGTTGTAGGCGGTGTTAGCCGCGGCGCCGTTCCCGTCCACGCGGATGCCGTCCGGGGCGGCATTCCTCGCCAGCTTTCCGGTCCGGCGGTCGAAATAATAATATCTGCCGCCCACCGCGTTCCAGGAATACTGCTTTTCGCCGTTGATGAAATAACAGAAATCCGCGCCCACCGGACAGATGCCCTGAGCGGGTTTCCCGCCCCGGTAGTAAATCCGTTTGCCGCCTATGATCCGCTCCCCGTCGGTGCAGATCCCGTTTTTGAATTCA
>CACYHJ010000212.1 GCA_902774165.1 Oscillospiraceae bacterium | reverse complement strand
GCCACGGATTATTTCGACGCTTCCATCAACCGCATTTCCGCCTGGGTGACGGGCGTGCGCAACGTGCGCAAGGCGCTGCTGTTTGCGCTGCTGCAGCCCAACGATAAAATGAAGGCGCTGCAGGACAATGCGGCGTTCAGCGAGCTGATGGCGCTCTCCGAGCGCATGAAGACCGCGCCCTTCGGCGATATCTGGAACGAGTATCTTTCCCGCTGCGGCATGGACGACGATTATTTCGGCGAGATCGCGGAATACGAAAAGAACGTTCTTTCAAAAAGATAAAATATTGATAAGAATAAGCCGCCTTGAAAGACAGACGGCTTTTTCAGAAAGCAGGAATACCGATGAAAAAAATACTCGACGCGCCTTTTATGCAGGACTTTGTTGAGGCGACGCAGAACATTTACCGCCTGGGATGGGCGGAGCGCAACGGCGGCAACATCAGCTATCTGATCGACGACGCCGAGGCGAAGGAATATCTTGACCTTGACAACGTGCTGCGCACGATCCCCACGGGATTTGACGCAAAAGGCGTGGAAGGAAAAATCTTTCTTGTGACCGGCGCGGGCAAATACTTCCGCAACGTGATCAAGGATCCGCAGACGAATCTGGGCATTATCCGCATCGCTCCCGACGGAGAGACCGCACAGGTCCTCTGGGGCTTCAAAGACGGCGGCAGGCCGACCTCGGAGTTTTCCGCCCATATTCTCAGCCACAGGGCGCGGCTTTCCGTTGACCCGCAGAATAAAATCGTCATGCACTGCCACCCGAATTATACCATGGCGATGTCTTACAGCCACGAGCTGGACGAGGCAAAATTCACCCGCACCCTCTGGTCGCTGAACACCGAGTGCATCGTGGACTTCCCAGACGGCGTGGGCGTGCTGCCCTGGATGCCCTGCGGCACCCCGGAGATCGGCACGGCGACCGCGGAAATGCTGAAGGAATTCCGCATCGTCGTATGGGCGATTCACGGCATCTACGCGGTCGGCAGGAACATGGATGAGGCGTTCGGCCTGATCGAAACCGTGGAAAAGACCGCCACGACCTACCTGATCGGGTCGCATCTGCCCATCGTCAACCGCATTCCCGACGACGGCCTTGCCGAGCTTTGCAGAATCTACAACAAGCCGGATTTCCGGAAGGACTTCCTGCCGGAGCTGTCGGAAAAATACAAATAAAACATCGCGCACCCAATGAAAAATACCGGCTCTTCCGAACCGGTATTTTTTGTTGCAACAATTAAAATCCGGAATATCCCGAATTACAGGCCGAGACCTTCGGTGATGCTGGAAGCATCGAAATCGCCGAGATCAAGTCCGCCAAGGAAATCGCCCGCCATGGAGATCGTTTCCTCATTGAGAAGGCCAAGCTTCCAAAGAACCTTCGCGAATTTCGCGACGATCTTAACAACTTTCAGCAGAATCTTGATGACTACATCCATTGTGAATATCCTCCTTTCCGACCATCATTCCATTTGCTTACAGTTTGGATTATACTATATCCGTTTGAAAAAAGCAAGGATTAATGTAAAAATTATTATCTTTATCAAAAAACCTCAAAGATTCGGCGTTCGGCGTTATGATTTATTCACAACGCGCGATCCGCGAAATCATTTTTCCGCCGGAAAGGTGAACCGGTCCCACGGCAGAGCCGCGTTTTTCCCTTTCGTGATCACCTCGTCGATATGCAGCAGAAGCGGAAAATCGGCAGCGTCGATCTCCCCTGCTTCCGCGCGGCGGCGGATCGCCCTGCCGACCCGCTCGGCGACGACGAGCGATTCCAGCGTGACGCCGGAAAGCCGTTGCTTCGCTTCCTCCGCAGACAGCCCTTCCCCCAGAAGGATGCCGATCTGACGGGTCCTGCCGCCGTAGACGGTGACGTACAGGTCCCCCAAGCCGACGGCGAGGTTCTCGATCTCAGCGCATCCCTGCAGGCGCAGCAGCGCGGACATTTCCCGCACCGCCTGGGTGAACACCGCCGCCTGGGAATTATAATGCAGCTCGTCGTTGCCGAACTGCACCCGGCAAAGGCCCACCGTCAGAGCGACGCCCAGCGCATAGCCGTTTTTCAGCGCGACGGCGGACTCGATGCCGACCACGTCCGTGGACAGGCTGATATGATAATACGCCGTACGCATCGCCTCGCGCAGCATCTGAAGCGTCCCCGGATCTTTCCCGCAGAACGCGACGGCGGAATGGTCGTGGGCGACCAGCTCATAACTGGTGCAGGGACCGCCGACGGCGCACAGCGGCACGGTTTTTCCCAAAGCGTCAAGCTTCCGCTGCCACAGGTCCGGATAGGTCAGCAGCGTGCCGTCCGGCAGGTCCTGCAGCCCTTTCGTGACCGAAAGCACCGGTATGCCGTCGGGCACCGTGGGAAGCACGGCGTCGGCAAACCAGTCGACGCCGAAGCTGCTGACGCCGCAGATGATAAAATCCGTATCGCAAAGCAGCGCTTCACATTCCGGAAAGCGGTGAAACGTTACGCCCGCCGGAAAATCCCGGCGGAATTTCGGGTGGCGGTTCGTCTCTTTGCAGGCGGCGATGACGTCGTCGTCAAGCGGAGTGCCGACCAGACGGACGGTATTGCCGTTTTCCCGCGCGGGGAACGCAAGGGCGGAGCCCATCATTCCGGCGCCGATGATCGTGATTGTTTTCATACTGAAATCCTTCCTTCCCTTGCGCGTTCTGAGACGCTGCCCCTGGATGAGAAAATATCTTACGGTAGATTCTTTACATCCCGACGCTCCGGTGATATACTTGAGATAAAACAGGAGATGATAACGTGAGACATATCATTCTTGATACCGATTTCTGCTCGGACTGTGACGACGCCGTCGCGATCCGGCTGCTGGCGAATCTCCACCTTCGCGGTGAGATCGTATTGGAGGGGATCATTCTCGACAGCGTGATCGCCTCCTCCGCGCCTGCGCTGGGCGCGCTGATGCGCCTTTGCGGAATCGAAGACGTCCCGGTCGGCGCGGACCGGAACGAGGGCGCCTACGATACCGAAAGCCGCTACCACAAACGCCTGATCGCCCGCGGCACTCCCTTTGCCGCAAACGCTCAGGTCCGGGACGGTGTGAGCCTGTATCGGGAGATCCTCGCAAACGCCGGGGAAAAGATTTCGATCGCCGGCGTCGGGTTTGAGAACGTGCTTGCCGATTTATTGAAAAGCCCGCCGGACGCGGTCTCTCCCCTGGACGGCAAAGCGCTTGTCAAAGAAAACGTCGACGCGCTCTGGCTGATGGCGGGCCGGTGGGACGCAGCAGACGGCTGGGAATTCAACGTCGCCCATAACGGCGCGACCGCTGCGGCAGCCGCATACGTCGCGGATCACTGCCCAGTACCGATCATTTACTCCGGCTGGGAGATCGGACATCCCGTGATCTCCTGCGCACGGCTTCCGAAAGAACACCCGCTGCGGGAAGTGATGGAGGATTACTGCGGCGTCCGATACGACGGCAGCAACAACGGCCGCAGTTCCTATGACCCGATGACGGCGCTGCTGGCCTGCGTCGGCGACGTCGGGAAGGGCGGCTATTCCGCCGTGTACGGCAAAGCGGTCATTGATCCTCAAAGCGGAAAGAATCGGTTCATCCGGGACCCGGAAGGCAAAGACTGCTATGTGAAGAAACGCTTCCCGGACGCTTATTACGCAAGCATGATCGACGAATTGATTCTGTGCCGGGCTTAAAAAAAAGAACAGCGAAACGCTGTTCTTTTTGTTTGGTGGTCGCTAACGGGCTCGAACCGCTGACCCTTCGCACGTCAAGCGAATGCTCTACCAACTGAGCTAAGCGACCGGACCGACTCAACGCAAACTATCATACTACAAATACTTTCAAAAGTCAAGCATAAAAACAAAAAAAATTAAAAAAATGAAGGATCAAACGCTTCAGGCAATCCCGCGCGCTTCAGGCAATCCCGCGCCTTCCGGCGGCGCGGGATTGCCTTTCATCAAAAGCTGCTCAATTCTTTTACCACAAGGATTTCATCGACGTTTTCCTCCGCCGCGATCTGCGCCGGGTTCACCGCCGCGTAACGCTCGTCGATCATGATGATTTTCCCGTAATCATGCACGAGGAACTGCATCAGGGAATTGGCGAAGGAGTCCTTGATCAACAGGAGCGTTCCGCCGCCGGACGCGTCCGGATTCTCCACGATCACGATCCCGTGGTTGCCGGCGAGGAACACATTGTATTTATCCTTTGTCTGAAGGGCGCCGCGGTCGTAAAAGGTGATTTCCTCCCCGTCGGCGGTAACCCTGACGCGCGCGTCGATCTTTGCGATCGAGATGGGCTCCCCCGGGATGCGGTCGTCGGGCGCTTTTGAGAAGAGGCTGCCGCGAAAATCCTCCGCCGCTGTTGTCACGCCAAATTCATCAAGCGCGGCCGGCTGCTTGCCGTCCGACTCCCGAATCGCCCGGTAAGCCTCATAGGCGCCAAGCGAGGTCCAGTGATGGTCGGTTTTATAATAGAACGCCTCATTGCCACTCAACGCGTCCCGCAGATCAAGCACCGAAGCCGCTCCCGCCGCGTTCCGGATCAGGGAAAGCAGGGCGTCCGCGTGATACATCGGCGCGCCGGTGGGCAGAAGGTCCGGCAGAGCGATCCCGGCGGAGGGCACGGGGCACAGAGTGACGGGCTTTCCCGTTTTTTCTGCCAGTCGCGCATATCGACCCGCGTCCTTTTCCACCGCGGCGACATCCACGTCCGCGTCGGTGATTTTCTGCATCAGTCTGCCGTTCCCGCAGAAGTACGCGCCGCCCGCGTCCGTTCTGCCGAGCATCCGCCTGAGCCTTGTCTGCGCCGTCACCACGCCGTCCCGCCCGGGAAACTGATCGGAGAGATAAGACTCGATATCCTTCTGAAAATCGCCGGAAAGGACGTCAAAGGAGATCTGATCCCGCGTTTTCAGCATCCGGTTCTCATTTTCGGAGAACTCCCGGTTCCCGGACGCGAAGATATAGCCGCCGAGCGCCGGGAACGACAGAAGAAACAGAGCGATAAATATAATGTACAGCTTTTTCATGATTCGGCACCTTAAAAACGGAAATACAAAAACGGGTTATACGTATCGCTGACAAGGCTGACCACGCACAGCGCGAAAA
>CACYHJ010000211.1 GCA_902774165.1 Oscillospiraceae bacterium | reverse complement strand
TCAGGCACTGGGCATTAGGCATTAGTGTCAGTCAAATATACAAATAGATATCATCTGATATACTCATGCCAAATTTACACTTATGTTTACTTAACGCTTCCTTTACGATAAAACGCAGAAGTTAAATTTTACAGATTCTAATGCCTATTGCCTAATGCCTAATGACTGTAAATTCTGATTTACGGGGCGCAAGCGCCCCGATAAATCAGAATTTAATACACTCAAACACCTGCGCAAACGCGCTGTTTTTCCGGTAAAACACCGGGATACCGCCCAGCGGGGCGTCGATTTCAACGGTTCCGCCGCCGTATTCTTTTCCGGTCCACAGATGGATCCATTGGTCCTCCGGCAGGTAAACGCTGCGGGAGCGGGCGCCCTCCTCCAGCACAGGAGCCACCAGCACGTCCGCGCCCAGCAGATACTCTCCGTTCTCGGTATAGGCTGCGGATTCGTCATAACCGAAGAATAACGGGCGCATGACGGGGACTCCCTGTTCCGCGTTTTCTTTGACGCAGGCCTTCAGATAGGGCTTGAGGGCCTTATGGACCCGGCTCATGGCGGCATGATGCTTCAGCGTGTCCGGCGTCGCGTCGAACTGGGCGTTATCATCGGGTTTATTTCCCTCGTGAGACCGCATCAGCGGCGAAAACGCGCTCATTTCAGCCCAGCGGATGAAAAGCTCCGGGCTGCGCTGCATAGGCGGGAAGGTGATGTAGCCGCCCACGTCGCTGTGGGCAAGGCCGAAGCCGCACACCGCCAGAGACAGCGTCGCCGGGATCACCGACGGCAGGCCGCAGTCATAAGACCAGTCGGTATGCTGGTCGCCGTTCCACATCATCACCGAATAACGCACCGTATCGGTATGGCCGGCTCGGGTGAAAAACAGGATTTGCCCCAGCTTCCCGCTCTCCTCCAGCGCCTCCCGGTTCAGCTTCGCCCAGCGGGCCGGCCAGGTGCAATGGACGATCTGCGGGTCCTCGCCGCTGTACAATACGCAGTCGGTAGGCAGATATTCGCCGAAATCCGCCATCCAGCCGTCCAGGCCGAAGGCGATCATATTCTCCTTGATCACACCCTTGAGCCATTCCCATGCCTCCGGGTTGGTCAGGTCCACCATTGCCGCGGGGAAGGTGGTGATCTTCACAAGATAGTCGTTCCCGTCCCGGTCTTTGACGCAGTAGCCGCGTTCCGACGCATAGCGGTAAAGATCCTTTTCCACCGCAAGGAAAGGATTGATATAGCCGAGAAAGCGGATGCCCCGGGCCTTCCACTCCGGGATCGCCTCGTCAAGGCCCGGATAGAGCTCCCGGTCCCAGCGCCAGTTCCACATCAGCTGTTTGCCGAAGGAGGTGATGCGCCGTCCCTCCCAGTCCTGACACCAGACCCCGGCGACGGCGGTATCATACTGCGCAACGCGCTCCAGCTTGCGCCGGACGATCTCGGTACCGCCCTGAATGCCGAGGATCGCCCCGTCATACACCCAGTCGGGCAGCTCCGGCTGACGGCCCAGAAGCGATGAAAGCAGACTGCTCAGATCGTAAAAGCTGTCGGCAAAGCCGAAATGCAAGTCCGCGAGCTGCCGGATCTCCAGCTCGTGGAACCGGGCGTGTTTGAAGTCGTAAGCGCAGTAAGCCGTGGCGTCGGAATGGACGAAATACTTCCGGCTCGACAAAAAGGTCGGCTGTGCGTAATAGGTCTCATAGGAGGAAAACGGATCCTTGTGCTTGGGCTGGGGTCCGCTGATTTTTTCTCTGAGAATTTTGCGGCTGATGGCGGCGGGATGGGTATGCTCCGCCACCCAGACGCGGCCCTTCTGACCGCGCAGGTCGAATTCGGAGAAGATCTCTCCCCCGCCGTAAATGTGCTCGTCGGGGGTTGCGGGAAGGCGCAGCCACATGCGGTTCAGCCCGCCGCGGGAGCGGATATCCCGGAAATGAACGTCCAGGCGGTCGCCGGTGATCTTCAGCGCGGCAGTCAGTTCGGTCTCGCCGTCCGCGCTTTGAAAGAGAAGGTCCGCGCCTTCCGCAGTCAGCGTATAGCTCGAGAGCGTCAGGATCGTCTTGAAATCAAGAGATTCATGAAAACGGAACCGCCCGTGGGACATGGTATAATCCGCGTCGCCCCTGCCCACGCAGAGGGCGGTTTTGCCGGCGGTGAACGCCGCCCGGTGCCCGTAGGGGCTCAGAAGAAGCAAGGCGCCGTTTTGTTCGGAAAATTTCAGCATGGTAGTACCTCGTCAGATAACGTAAATATTTTTTCTTGTCCGTGTGAAGGAAACGGCGGACGTCCCGTTTGCGGACGGCGCGTAAGGAATAGCCGGGTCCATTTTCGCCGCGGCCCGCAGCGCAAGACGCGCGTCGGAGGCGTTGACTTTACCGTCGCCGTTCATATCGCAGAGTATCATCGCCCGTTCGTCCGTAAACAGAGCGATCCGCGCGGCGTGCCGCAGGATCCGGCGGGCGTCGTCCGAGCGCAGCTTTCCGTCAAGATTCGCGTCGCCGTAGCTCAGACCGGCGGGAATTCCCGGCTTCTCCGGCCCGGGAGCCGTTGTTTGGGTGCTTGATTCCGCGGGCGGCTCCTGCGTGGTCGGGATCACCGACTCGGTTTGCGTCGGAAGTTCCTGCGTGGTCGGGACCACCGACTCGGTTTGCGTCGGAAGTTCCTGCGTGGTCGGGACCACCGATTCGGTTTGCGTCGGAGGCTCCTGCGTAGTGGGGATTACCGTCTCTGTTTCCGTCGGCGGTTCCTGTGTGGTCGGGACCACCGACTCGGTTTGCGTCGGAAACTCCTGCGTAGTGGGGATTACCGTCTCTGTTTCCGTCGGAGGCTCCTGTGTGGTTGGGATTACCGACTGTGTTTCCGTCGGCGGTTCCTGCGTGGTGGGGATTATCGTCTCGGTTGCCGTCGGAGACTCCTGCGTAGTGGGGATTACCGTCTCTGTTTCCGTCGGAGGCTCCTGCGTGGTGGGGATTACCGGATCGGTTGCGGTCGGCGGGTCCGTCGGGACTTCGGGCGGGACGGTGGTTTCCGCTCGCTCGGAAAGCTCGCTGCCGTCGCCGGCATAATCCTCGTCCGCCATCGGGTACGCGTCGATAAACCGCTGCGTCAGGAACTCCGGATCCCGCAGATGATCCTCGAAATTCGCGGCGCTTTTCAGGAAATACGCCCGGGAAGAACCGTTCTCATCGTCGTCAAACGTCGCGTCGATATTATAATACAGGTCGCCCAGCTTCACGATATTCCAGCCGTGGCCCTCGCCCGCCACGGTGCCGGTAACGACGCGGCAGTCCACGCCCAGCTCCAGCAGAAGGCGGTACATCAGCGTGGCGTATCCCTGACACACGGCGGTGCCTTCGATCAGCGCGGCGCATGCGGTAAACTGGGGCAGATAGGAATCGTCCCCCACGTGTTCGTGATCATAGGTGACGTGATCGAGAATATAATCGTGAACGGCGACAACCTTTTCATAATCGTTCATATTCTCCGCGCCGAGCCCGGCGACGACCTCGGCGACCTTTTTGTTCATATCTTTTTCCCGATCTTTCGACGTGCGATAGGTAAGGTAAAACGTAAGACTCACAATACAGTCTTCGGTGAAAATCTGCGCGGCAAGCGACACGTCCATCTGTTCATAATGATTGTTGATATAGTCGCCCTCCGTGGGTACGCCGGTGTGAAGCAGCGCCTGATCCTCGATATCGTCGATCAGGTCGTTGAAGTAGGTTCCGCCGGAAATTGCGGAGACCGGGACGCGCAGATCGAGTTCAACGGTATCTGCCCGATCGCTCATGCACTGACGAAGATAACGCCCGGCGTCTTCGATGTTGTCAAATTCCTTTGCCGCGAAGGACGTGATCCCGGCATAGCAGGAACAGATCAGCAAAAGGGAGAGAAGTACGGACAGAATTTTTTTCAGAGTCATTGAAACACCTCCGGAGTTCAGTAAGATATGAGATGTGAAATGTGAGATGCGATTTCTTTTCGCAGTTCACATTTCACATCAAAGAGTCTGGGCAGGCAACCTGACGGTTGTCAAGGAGAATCTGTGCAAGATGACGGAACAAAGATGGGGCAAGACGCGCATTCGTATTTGTGCGGTGTTGCCTTAAACTTCCCTCAGATAAATCTTGCAGCTTGCGCCGTCGCCTTCGGCTTGTCCGGTCATCTCCATGCCGGCGTACATGAGCAGCGAGCCGGAATAAACCTGCCCGTCCGCTTCATTGCGGTAATACTTCTGCGGGTCAAGGCCCTTGAGCTTCAGGCGGAACAGCGTCTCCTGCGCCATCCGCATGGTCACGACGGTGACAAGCGCTTCGGATTTATCGTTCGCCACAAAGCTCCACGCGCAGCGGAACGCGTTGTCCCAGGGCGAGATCAGGCGGTAAAGGTCTCCGCCGCGGATCAGCCGGTAATACTTATGATATTCGGCGACCTGCTCCTTGACGATCTCTTTTTCCTCCTCGGTGAGCTTGTTGGGGTCAAGCTCATAGCCGAAGGTGCCCCAGAGCGCCACGTCGCCCTTGGTGCGGTAGTCGGTCCGGTCGCACCGGGAAACGTGCGCGCCCATGGTAGACGCGGGATAGCAGAGGGACGTACCGAACTGGATCATCAGCCGCTCAATGGGGTCGGTATTGTCGCTGGTCCAGATCTGCGGAGAGTAATAAAGCATACCGGGATCGAACCGTCCGCCGCCGCCGGAGCAGTTTTCGATCAGAAGATCCGGGAATTCCGTCACAAGGCGGTCCATCAGATCGTAGGTACCCAGCGTAAAGCGGTGGAAGAATTCATGGGCGCGTTCCGGCGGAAGAAGCGCGGAGCCCGCCTCGGAGAGATTGCGGTTGAAATCCCATTTGAGATAGTCGATCCGGTAATTCTTCAGGACAGAGCACATCTGTCCGAAAATATTGTCGCGCACGTCCTCTCGGGACACGTCCAGAACGTACTGCTGCCGCCCGGGGGAATTCTCACGTCCCGGCACGTGCACCGCCCAGTCCGGATGGGCGCGGTAAAGGTCGGAATCCGGGGAGATCATCTCCGGCTCATACCAGATTCTCGGTATTGATATACCAGTCGCCAAGGCTGGTGGTGTCGTCGTTGCGGCGGCCGAACCAGCCGTCGTCCATCACCAGCATCTCGATGCCGGTCTCCTTCGCCCGCTCGGCAAAGGAAATCAGCTTGTCCGTATCAAAATCGAAGTACGCAGCCTCCCAGCTGTTGATCAGCAGCGGGCGTTTTTCGGTTTTCCAACGGCCGCGGATCAGATATTCGTTATACGCCCGGTGGAAGGTCCGGCTCATGCCGCCCAGGCCCTCGCAGGAGAAGACCATGACAGCCTCAGGGGTCGTAAAAGCCTCGCCGGGTGCGAGATTCCATTCAAAATCCGTGGGATCGATTCCCATGACAAGGCGGGTCGTCGCGTTGTGATCCACCTCGGCGGCGATCTCGTAATTGCCGCTGTAAATGAAATTGAAGCCGTATGCGTCGCCGGTATCCTCCCCGCCGCCGGCAGCGATCAGGGCGGCAAAGGGATTGTGGCTGTGAGAGGAGGAGCCGCGCTTGCTGTGGATTCCCTGAATGCCGTGGGCAAGCGGTCTGCGCTCAAACTGTCGCTCCTTGACGTGGCGGCCCCAGAGCGTGATGAGGTCGTAATCCATTGTCGGCAGGTCCACGCTCAGGCTCAGCGCCCGGTCAAGGATCACGGCGTCCGTCCCGCAGTTGCGAACAACGGCGTGCTTTGTGATGACGTCGCAGGTATTGAAGACGGTATAATACAGATCCGCTTCAACGCCGGTATAGGGGTCGCGCAGCGTAATCTTCAGGGTGTCGCAGTCCGCCCCGTCCAGCACGGTCAGATGCGGCAGCGGATGCAGATCGGGCTTGCCGGAGGCAATCTCATAACGCGCATAGCGAAGATCCGTGACCGTGTTGCCGTCTTTATTTTTACACGAATAATCACTTTGGTCATTACGCCCTTTTGTAGTAAAACCGTCATTCTTCCATTTTGTTGCCAAATCCTGAATTTTTTCATCAGGATAAACAAGTTGATAAACTTGATCGTAGGCATATTGCAGAGCCAAATCGTTTTCTGCTACTCCGCCTAAAACCGCGCTGAACTGATCAACCATCCAATTTAAGAATGAATTAGAGTTTTCGGTTCCGACTATTATTTGTTGCAAAATGGCAACTTCGCAAAGCGGGGTATTCGGACCTCTGCCGCCATGACCGGATAATACATATTCTTTTTTCCCTGCAAGCAAATCATATAAGCTTATTGCTGCAGAACCTGAATCTTTATTCCCAACTCCTGTTTTATTACTAAGACTTCTGCTATTACCACTTCCGTCGATATCATATGCGTCTACCCAGTAATTGTTCCCATTTCCGCCGTCTGCTGATAATGACGCATCAGGATATGACGGAGTTGCCGAATTTATTAATGATTCGCCGAGTACAACACCATAATCTTTTGTATCAATACTGTACGCTTTTATCATTTCAAGCAGATCATCGTACGTAATATCCTGAGTTGCTGTTGTTGCCGAGAAGGTTGCGCCTAAGCCGACCGCATTGTTATATGATACACTCTCAATGCTTGCTGCCGTAGATGCAGCGATAACCCCCGAATCTCTTAAAGATTCGATAAACAGGTTACGAACCTCTGAGGACGGGGTTCCGTTATAGCCTTCAATAGGAATACCTGCGGCTTTTGCTGCTGTCGCATAAGGACCGTTTAAAACAACTCTGTTTACGTTGTCCGTTAAAAGTTTCGGATAATAATCGTTGTAAACCGACGGAGTCATCAAAAGTCCGTAGGTTAAAGCCATATCGCTTGTGCCGGTACCGTAATAATCATAGATAAGTTTAGTTTTGTTCATAGCGTTTTGGTACTCATCAGAGATTCGCTCCATATCACGAGACAGAGCAATTTTCTCATGAGATAATTTCATAGATTCAAACTCACAGTCTGCTTTTCTGGCTGTGATAGTTAGTAATCTTGCTTGTGATGCCGCTAATCCCATTTTTTTCCTTTCTAAAATCGGTTTTGGACATGTTCTATCATGTGGTTTGACGGCATTTTTTACTATAAACTTTAGGTTATAAAAGGTATTGTTACAAATGTTTACAATTAAAGCCGGATAAGTTCTTTTCAGAAATTAATTATTTTCTATATAGAGTTATTACAAATATTAATGACCTGATACTGACTTATCCTGCTTATCCGACTTATCAAACTTATCCGACTTATTTTTTTGTGCTATCATAAAAATGCAGGTAGTTTTAAGAAGGGAATGATTATGGGAAAAAGAATCGGAATAGATGTCGGCGGAACGAATGTGAAAATCGCTCTTGTCGATGAAAAGGGTAAAATTATTTATTCAAACAGTGTACCGACTTATGCAAAAATGGGGTTTGAATATACCGTTAATAATATAAAACAGTCCATCAGAGATTTGATGAAAGAAACCCGCACGGATGAAAAATCCATTGAGGGCATAGGGTTCGATTTCCCGGGGCAAATCGATTATAAAAACGGGATAGTCAAACTTGCACCAAATATTCCGGGGTGGGTTGATGTTCCTATCGCAAAAATGATAGAAGATGAGTTTCATATTAAAACAAAAATTGATAATGATGTAAGATGTGCCGCTTTGGGTGAACTGAAATTCGGAGCAGGCAAAGGCTGCGAAAATTTTGTTTGTATTACTGTCGGAACGGGCATAGGTTCAGGACTTGTAATAAACGGTAAACTTGTTCGCGGGGCATCAAATGCCGCAGGCGAAATCGGACATATTAAACTTGTTGCAAAAGACGGTGCAATCTGCGGTTGCGGAGATACGGGCTGTTTAGAGGCATACGCATCAGGG
The DNA here is from genome assembly GCA_902774165.1 of Oscillospiraceae bacterium. Taxonomy (GTDB): domain Bacteria; phylum Bacillota; class Clostridia; order Oscillospirales; family Acutalibacteraceae; genus RGIG2774. The sequence continues at coordinate 1,053 of CACYHJ010000211.1, read as the reverse complement.
CCTTGTATTGTTGCGATGGCTCAGGACTATATCAGAGGCGGTAAATCTGCTAAATTCGCGGAAATGGCGAGTGATGGCGAAATTACACCTTATATTGTTGCCAAAGCCGCAGAAGCAGGTGACCCTGTTGCAAAACGCATTTTTGAAATTATGGGCGAATATATTGGCCTTGGTTTAACAAGTGTTATTAATTTGCTTAACCCAGAAAAAGTAATTGTTGGCGGAGGGGTTGCAGAATGTGGCGATTTGTTATTAGAACCGATTAGAAAAACCGTTAAAAAACGTGCAATGGTTGTTGCAGGTTCAGTTGTTGAAATTGTACCGGCTCAATTAGGCAACAGTGCAGGCGTAATCGGTGCAAGTATGCTTATTGATGAGTAAATTATAAACCCCACCTCGAAATCATAGATTTCGGTCCTCCCTCAAGGGGAGGACATAAAAATTTAATATTGGAGATAAAAACAAAAAATGTATAATGTAAAATCACCTCATGCAGTAGAATTTATAGATAACGATGAAGTTTTATCGACTTTAAAATATGCCGATGAAAACAAGAATAACGTTGCGTTAATTGACAAAATTTTAGAAAAAGCAAAACTTGGCAACGGTTTGACTCACAAGGAAGCCTCCGTTTTATTAGCCTGCGAAATTGAAGAAAAAAACGAAGAAATCTATTCGCTTGCAAAAAAAATAAAGCAGGAATATTACGGAAACAGAATTGTGCTTTTTGCTCCGCTTTATCTGTCAAATTACTGCGTAAACGGGTGTGTTTACTGCCCTTATCATGCAAAAAATACTCATATTCCCCGTAAAAAAATGACTCAGGAAGAAATTCGGGAAGAAGTTATTGCTTTGCAGGATATGGGACACAAAAGACTTGCACTTGAAACGGGAGAAGACCCTGTTAATAACCCGATTGAGTATGTTTTGGAATCTATCAAAACAATTTATTCAATAAATCACAAAAACGGTGCAATCCGCAGGGTGAATGTTAATATTGCGGCAACAACGGTTGAAAATTACCGAAAATTAAAAGACGCAGGAATAGGCACA
>CACYHJ010000210.1 GCA_902774165.1 Oscillospiraceae bacterium | reverse complement strand
GGTCGCGGCGGGCGCGCTGATGCTGCGCTCGGTGGGCCTGACCCCCGGCGGTTTCAGGAAGATGGTCTGGGCCGAAAGCCTGCGCTACGGCGCAAAGTCGCTTCTGTTCTCTCTGCCGCTGGGACTTGCGGTCAATCTCGGGATGTATCTCGCGCTGGACGCGAGCGACGGCATCGGCGTCCGTTTCGCCCCGAACCCTCTGATCTATCTCGCGGCGGCCCTCGGCGTGTTCGCGATCATCGCCGCCTCGCTGCTGTATTCCGCCGATAAGCTCAAGGACGACGGGATTATTGAGAATCTGAAGGAGGATATATAAATTCTGATTTATGCGCGAGCGCATAAATCAGAATTTGGTTACCGGTTGTCGGTTGTTGGTTGTCGGTGTCGGTAAATTTTACGCTTATGTGTCCTTTCTTGCGGGAGCGTCAATTTTACGCTGTCACCGATTACCGATCCCCAATTGCCGACGACCGTAAATTCTGCTTTAACGGCGAAGCCGTTAAAGCAGAATTTACTTACATCATCCTATTCAGCCCGTCGATCATTGCGTCGACGGTTTTGAATGCCTTTTTGGCGGTCTTTTTCATCCTGCGCTTCGCCATTCCTTTGGAGGAGAGCAGCCGTCCTGCGGCGAGCATCGCGCCGCCCGCCGCCATCGCGCCCATCCCGGTGATCATCGTTGTTTTGTTCATAATCTTTTTTCCTTTCTTTATTGAATTCCAATCTCTATTATGCTACTATATTTCTGAATTATTCTCTCATGATTAAAGAGGCTTTGCGAATGAACAGACAGAAACGGGCGGCGGCGATCCATGATATCTCCGGCTTCGGCAAATGCTCCCTGACGGCGGCGCTGCCGATCATTTCCGCCGCGGGCATCGAGACGGCGGCGGTGCCGACGGCTGTGCTGTCGACCCATACGGCGTTCAGACCAGGGTTTACCTATCGCGACCTGACGGCGGATCTCGTGCCCTTCGTCGACAACTGGCTCGACAACGGGTTGGAATTTGACGCGGTTTACAGCGGATTCCTCGGCTCAACCGAGCAGATCTCCATCGTCGCCGGTCTGATCGAAAAGCTGTCCGGCGCCCGAACGGTGAAGATCGTCGATCCGGCGATGGCGGACAACGGAAGAATGTATGCGGGCTTCGATATGAATTTCGCCGGGGAGATGGCGCGGCTGTGCGCGGCGGCGGACGTGATCGTGCCGAACCTGACCGAGGCGGCGTTCATCCTCGGCAGGGAATACCGCCCCGGCCCGATGAGCGAGGGGGAAACGCTGGCTCTTGCGCGGGATCTGCAGCGGCAGTGCGGCGCGGCGGTCGTCTTGACCGGCGTCAGCTTTGACGGGGACCGGATCGGCGCGGCGGTCTATACCCCGGACGACGGCCTTCGGACCTGTTTCCGGCCGAGGGTCCCCCAGACCTACTGCGGCACCGGCGACGTGTTCGCCTCGGTTTTGACTGCGGCGCTGGTCAAGGGACAGACGCTTGTCCGCGCGGTCCGGACGGCGGTGGATTTCACCTATGAATGCATCAGACAGACCTATGAGAAATTCCCCGGCATGACCTACGGCGTGGATTTTGAAGACAGTCTTTACAAACTGAAACAACTGACGGAAGAAGATTGAACCATGGCGCAGATCAATATCGTTCTTGTGGAGCCGGAGATCCCGCAGAATACCGGCAATATCGCGCGCACCTGCGCGGTCACCGGCGCGCGGCTGCATCTGGTGCGGCCGCTGGGCTTCAATATCGACGACAAGAAACTCAAACGCGCGGGGCTGGATTACTGGCATCTGCTGGATATTACCTATTACGACGGGCTGGACGATTTCTTCTCAAAGAACGCCGGAACTTTTTTCTATTTCTCGACGAAGGCGCAAAAGCGGTACAGCGACGTGCGGTACCCGGACCCGGCGTATCTTGTCTTCGGCAAAGAGACCAGGGGCCTGCCGGAAAAGCTTTTGTATGAAAATCCGGCCACGACGGTGCGCATCCCCATGCTGGACGAGGCGCGCAGCCTGAATCTTTCCAATTCCGTGGCGATCGGCGTTTACGAGGTGCTGCGGCAATGGGATTTTCCCGCCCTCTCCTGCAGCGGCGCGCTGCGGGAATACCGGTGGCAATAACCTTGCAAAGACTCTTTGCGCGGCGTTTTTTTGCGCCGCGTCTTTTTTCTGCGCCGCCGACGATCTGCCGCGCTTGACTTTTTGCGTTCTTTCATTATAATTATAATTAGGGTGATACCGCCAAATTCGGCGGCTCTGTCAATGATTTTCGGTCCGGGAGGTGTCGGCGTGAAGAAAAACGTATATATGATCCAAGTCGACTACCTGCACGGCAGAAATGTGTTTCTCCCGCTGGCGGTCGGGTCCCTGATCGCCTGCGCAAAGGCGGATCCGGCGCTGGACGCGGCGTATGAATTCAAAGAGCCGATTTTTATCCGTGAAAACCAGGAAGCGGTGCTCGCCCGCATCGAATCGCCTTATCTCGTTGGTTTTTCCAACTATATCTGGAATTTTGAATATAACAAGCTGCTGGCAAGGCGGATCAAAGAGCGGTTCCCCGACTGCCTGATTCTGTTCGGCGGGCATCAGGTGACCGCCGACGGGGCGATTCTGAAAGACGAGCCGTATATTGATATCGCCTGCTTCAGCGAAGGGGAGGAGGCGTTCCCCCTGCTGCTGCACGCGCTGCTGGAGAAAACGCCTCTGCGGGACGTGCCGAACATCGCTTTTTTTGAAAACGGCGAAATCGTCGCCACGGAAAAACGCTTCCCGCCCTCGCTGGAGCTGCCGAGCCCCTATCTCACCGGGGTTTACGACAGCATTTTCGTGCATTATCCCCACCTGACGTTCAACGCGGTGATCGAGACGGTGCGCGGCTGTCCCTATTCCTGCGCCTACTGTGATTACGGCGTGGTGAACTGCAAGGTCCGCGCCTTCTCCGAGGAGCGGGCGCTCTCGGAGCTGCGCTGGGTCTCCGCCCACGGCATCCGCCACGTGACCGTGGCTGACGCGAATTTCGGCATGTTCGACCGGGACGAGCGCTTTGTCGATGAGGTGGTCCGTCTGCACAATGAGACCGGCGTCCTGCAGAATTTTCAGACCTCTTACGCGAAAAACAGCAACGACAGGGTGTTCCGCATCACAAAAAAACTCAACGACTGCGGCATGAACAAGGGCACGACGCTCTCGTTCCAGTCGATGGACCCCACGGTGCTGGAGAACGTCCACCGCAAAAATATCTCCGTGTCCCTGTTCTCCGAGCTGCTGAAGCGGTATAACGAGGCGGGCATCGCCACCTATTCCGAGCTGATCCTCGGCCTGCCGGGGGAGACGCCGGAAACCCTTGTCGACGGCATCGACGTGCTTCTGGACGCGGGGCAGCACAACGCGATCTATATCCATAACTGCGAGTGGCTGCCGCTGGCGGACATGGGAAGCGTGGAATATATGGAAAAACACGGGCTGAAAACCGTCCGCGTGCCGCTGAACCACCCCCACCGCACGGTGGAGGCAAACGAGGTGCCCGAGTTTTCCCATATCGTGATCGCCACCGACAGCATGACGCCCGCCCAGTGGGTGGAAATGAACATCTATTCCATGACCATACAGGCGTTTCATCACGAAGGGCTGCTGCTGTTTTTTGCCCTCTATCTGCACGAGGCGCAGGGGATGAAGTATTCGGCGTTTTATAAAGCGCTGGAGCATTTCGCCTTTTCGCACCCGCAGACGGTGATCGGGAATATTTTCAGCGTCCTGCGCCGGCGGTTCGAGGACGTGACCGCGGCGCGGGAGGGGCTGGTCTGTCTCGACGACCGGTTCGGCAAGGTCGCCTGGCCGCCGGAGGAGTACGCCTTTCTGATGGCGACGTATGAGATCGACCGGTTCTATGAGGAGCTGCGCGGTTTCCTTGCGGCGTTTTTTGACGATCCGGCGGTGTTTGAGGAGCTGTTCCGTTATCAGAAAAATACCGTCAAGCTGCCCAGGCCTGAGGTGCGGGAATTCGCGTGCGCTTATGATCTGAAATCATGGTTTTCCGCGCTTCTGCGCGGCGAGCCGCGACGTCGATCTTGGCTCCGCGGCGGATGAGGTCGCGTACGAACGGCACGTACGGCTTGCGGATTACGCCCGCGTCGTGGTGTGGTACGGCAGAAAAGACAAGCATAATTTCTACCTTGACGAGCTGGAACGGCAGTGAGCTGTCGCTCCGGTTCTTTTTTCGGGACGTTGGCGGGGCTTCGGCGCCGCGGGAATATTTTTCCCATGACGCGGGAATATTTTTCCCTCGTCGCGGGAATATTTTTCCCTCGCCGCGGGAATATTTTTCCCGCAAATAAGAATGAATATAATAAGATCTATAGAATAAGATCTATAGAATAAAGAACCCGCCGAAAAAACGATCCCCGCGGGATCGCGCAAAAAACCGGAAAAGGATTTTTGATTTCATCCTCTTCCGGTATTTTTATATTCCCTTCCGGCGTTCTGTCCGCGTCACCGCGCCGCGCACCGGTCGGCAACCGACCTTACCGTTTTGCGGACCGCGCCGTCTCCCGCCAGCATTCCGCGCAAAAGGTTCTCGACCGTCTCGCCGAGCCCGGCGCGGTAAAGGTCGACGCCGAAAACCGCTTCGTTGGAAAGCAGCGGGTGAAGACGGTCGCCGAGGGTTTCCGGCCGGCCGTAAACCACGTCCGAAAGCAGGGCGCAGACCTCGTCCTTCATCGGGTCCGGCGCAAGGGCGTAAGCGTTGCCCCGGTCGTCAACGCCCAGCAGATACCGCAGCCAGCCCGCAATCCCGCAGGGCAGGGCGACCAGATCCCTCGCGCTGCCGTATTGCCTGACGTACGCCTTGACGGTCTCTCCGAAGCGCACGCTCAGTCCCTGCGACAGGTCCGTCGCCAGCCGCAGGTTCGTGTCTCCCAGCGGCCGGTTCGGGAACCGTTCGGCAAACAGCTCGTCGGTAAACGCCGCGGGGGAGATGATCCCGGGGTCCGGCGCCGTCGGCAGGCCTTCTCTGTATGCGAGATGGCGGGCGATCCGGCCAAGATCCGGGTCCTCCGTCACGTCGGCGAACAGCTCCATCCCGAGCACGACGCCCAGCGGACCTGTTGCGGAATGCACGGGATTCAGACAGGCGGAGACCTTCATGCGTTCCGCTTTCTCCACCGTCTCCCGGTCGGCGAACCAGACGCCGTCCGCCGCGTCGAATTCCGGCCTGCCGTTGGGAAAATGATCTTCGATCACGAGATACTGCGGCTTTTCCGCGTTGACAAAGGGCGCGATATAACGCCGAGGGCCGTGAGCGCGTCGGCGACGGCCTGCGCGGGGCGGGGGGTGATTTTGTCGATCATCGTGCAGGGGAACGCCGTCGCGGAGGGGTCCGACAAGTAAGCGAGAAAATCATCCCCGACAAACCCGTGCTTTTGCCATTCCCTCGCGACGGCAAGGACCGCGTCCCGAAGATGGTCCCCGTTGCGGGCGCAGTTGTCCATGGAGACCAGCGCGACCGGCAGCCGGCCGGCGGAAAAGCGCGCGAGCAGCATCGCCGCGACGATCGCGGGCACGCTGACGGCGCGTTCCGGGCCGTTTTCAATATCCCGGGCGACCTGCGCGAGGTACGCGCCGTCCGGATCCCTGACGGCGTAGCCTTTTTCCGTCACGGTAAACGAGACGATCTGCAATTCGCGGCTTGTAAAAATCTCTTTCATCCGGCGCAGCGACGCCTCGTCCCGAAAATCGGCGACGACCGCTTCCGCCGCGGAGCCCAGCACCCGGAGCTCCTTCGTCCCGTCGCGGTTCAGAATCACGCTCAGGATCAGATTGTCAAAGGGGTCGTAAACGCGCCGGACGATTTCCGCGTCATAGGTCTCGACGCAGGTGACGCCCCGGTCCAGCGTGCCCGCGCGCAGAAGCGCGTCGGCGATCCCGGCGATAAAGACGCGGAAAATGTTTCCGACGCCGAAATGGACCCAGCGCGGGGCGCGCCGCGCTTTTTCAGCCGACTGCCTGACGTCGTAAGCGGGCAGCGCGATCCCGGCGTCATCCCATAGGCTGCGCGGTTCCGTCCCCTTCAGGGTAAGGGCAAGCGGGCTCTGTTCTTTCATCTCTGCTGCATTCCTTTCATGCTTCCTGCCGCGCCGCCTCGGCAGCGTTGACAAAAACAGACAACTTCGTTACAATGAAACTATATCGTGTTTTGATTTCAAAGTCAAGCGCGGCCCGCGGAGGTGTCTTTATGAAAACAACGGACGTGGCGGCCCTCGGAGAGCTGCTGATCGATTTTTCGGGCGAAGGGAACGGGGCGCAGGGGAACCCGCTGTTTGAGGCGAACCCCGGCGGCGCGCCCTGCAACGTGCTGGCCATGCTGGCAAAGCTCGGCAGAAAAACCGCGTTTATCGGCAAGGTGGGCGCGGACCCTCTGGGGCGGATGCTGAAGAAAACCGCCGCCGCTCTCGGGATTGATACCGCCTGCCTGTATGAGGATCCTGAGGTGCCGACGACGCTGGCGTTCGTCCATAACGCGCCGGACGGGGAGCGGTCCTTCTCGTTTTACCGCAATCCCGGCGCCGACGTGATGCTGCGCTCTGAGGAGGTCCGCGAGGATGTGATTGCCGGGGCGAGGATTTTCCATTACGGCACGCTGTCCATGACTCACCCGGGCGTCCGCGAGGCGACGGAACGGGCGGTTGCCCTTGCGGAAAAACACGGCCTCCTGCGTTCGTTCGACCCGAATTTCCGGTTCGCGCTGTGGCGGGACGAAAAGAAACTGTATGAAAGCGCGGCGTTCGGACTTGCGCATTGCGATATCCTGAAAATCGCCGACGACGAGCTGTGCCGGTTCACGAACACGGAGGATCCGGACCGCGCCGTCGGAATGCTGCGGGAGCGTTACCCCATCCGGCTCATCACCGTTACGATGGGCAGGGGCGGCAGTACGGCGTACTGCCGCGGCGGGCGCGTTCACGTCCCGGCGTTCCCGACCGTCGGGACGGTCGACACCACCGGCGCGGGGGATACCTTCTGCGCCTGCGTGCTGAACGGGATTCTCGAATCCGGGATGCAGAACCTGAGTGAAGAAACGCTGCGCGGGATCCTCCGCTTCGCGAACGCGGCGGCGGCGATCGTCACCACCCGCAAAGGCGCGCTGACCGTCATGCCGTCTCGGGAGGAAATTCTGCGGCTGATGGAAAAATCCTGATCTGCGGGCTGCGCGGCAGCCGACAAATCAGGATTTCAGTGAACCGGCAGCAGGGACCTGTCATCATTTCACATTTCACATTTCACAGTTCACAAATCACACCTGCCCCAGCATCTGCGCGAACAGGGAATTCGCCCATGCGAACCAGGTGCGGGTGAAATCGCCGGGGTCGTCTTTGTTGAACGACTCGTGCATGAAGTTCGTGCCCGCGTGGGTATTTGCCAGCATTTCAAGGCAGCGGTTCTTTTCGTCCTCATCCGTCGAGGTGAGGATCTGCATCGTCAGTGCGATATGCCAGATGCGGTCCCTGCCGGTGTGGGGGCTGCCCACGCCCTTTGCCGCGCTGCCCTCGAAATACCAGGGGTTTGACTTTGAGAGAATGAATTTTCTTGTGTTCAGATACAGCGGCTCGTCCTTTTCGCAGTAGCCGAGATAGGGCGCCGCCAGCAGGCTGGGGGAGTTGGCGTCGTCCATCAGCGCGTAATTCCCCAGACCGTCCACCTCATAGGCGTAGATCTTTCCGAATTCTTCGGTCTCGATCACGCCGTATTTTTTTATGCCCGCGTCGATCTCCAAAGCGAGTTTCTCGGCTCTCGCGGCGGAAATCTCGTCGCCCCAGCCCTCGCGCAGCAGAGCCGCGGCGCGCTTCATCGCCACGACCGCCATCATTTCCGCCGGGATCAGGTAGTTGTAATAACACCGGTCGTCCGAGGGGCGGAAGCCGGACCACGTCATGCCGGTGACGGCGACGGGCCGTCCCTTGCCGCCGCAGGGCAGGGTGTCGGTCTCCGGGCAGTCTTCGCGCCGGAAATAATACGTTGAATTCGCCGCGTGGTCCTGTTCTTTGATGAAGGTGTCGATGATCGTAATGAACATCTTATGCAGCGCCTCGTCGAAGATCGTCCTGTCGCCGGTCGCGTCGTAATAGTCCGCCGCGAGATAGACCGAGGCGCACAGGGAGTCCACCTCATATTTGCGCTCCCAGATATAATCGGAATAAAAATCCGTCTCGTCCCTGTGGCTTTTCGGATGCGAGACCTCGTTGAAGGCGTTCGAATACGGGTCGAGGTTCACGTAAAACGCGTGGCGGCGGATGATGCCGCGGATGATTTCACGCAGCTCTTCGCTCTGCCCGCAAAGCGGCATATAGGGGCGAAGCTGGGCGGCGGAGTCCCGCAGCCAGAGGGCGGGGATATCGCCGGTAATGACGAAATAATCGCCGTTGTCACATTTCTTCACGGTTGTTTCGATGGTGTTCAGGTAGCACTGCCGCGCAAGGGGCGCGAGCGCCGGGAAGCGCTCTTTCGTCTTTTCTTCCAGCAGCTTTGCCTGCTCCTGCAGTATTTTCGGTACGTCGATCATGTTGCGGTTCCTGCCTTTCTTTCGGTATGGTCTTGAATCTTTGCGGTACGCGCCTTTCACAGCGCGGCCCGGGTGAAAATGCCGGTGGTGGCGCTGATCCGGTCGCGGTCGAAGATACCGCCGACGTTCACGCTCCTGACGGTTCCCTCTATCAGGATATAGAACATTTCTGCGTCGGCGGGAATGGAAATATTCGCTCTGTCTCCCAGAACGACGCCTTTTTTGACGTTCCAATCCTCGGTCAGCTTGTCGGCGTTGTATTCGAGCGGGCCTGTCCGCCAGACGACCGACGCCCGCGCGTTCTTTGCGTCCCCGGGCAGCGTGAAAGAGACGATCGCTCTGCCGTCCTCAAAGGAGAGCGCGTCGATGTGGATATTGCCTGGGCCGATCCCGTTCTGCTCGTCGGCGAACCTCAGGATCTCCGGCTGTTCGCTGCCCTCGATCATCCCGTGGGTGTAGCCGGGAATAAAGGTCACCGCGCCGTTCTGCGCTGCGGCGGCGGAGGCGGCTGCGGAATCCGCTGAGAAAAACGGATCGTTGTTGCCGTTGAACCACATCACGGGCATTTTGACCTCGCCCAGCAGAAGCCTTGCGTCCCACACGTCGCTGACGCCCGGCCCCCGGAACCCCGCGCCCCATTCGGTTGCGGAAACGTCCTGAAACCCGCTGCCGTAGACCGGCGCGGCGAACGCGAACCGGTCGTCGTAACAGATCGCGACGCTCGATGCGAAGCCGCCCCAGGAGATGCCGGTCAGACCGATCTGATCCGTGATCACGCGCCCGTCCGCGCGCAGAATATTGTTCGACAGAATAATATCCGCGATAAAGTAATAGAACCACTGCTCCTTCAGCGGTCTGCCGGCGGTTGCGAAACTGTCCATCGGCAGATGCGATTCGGGATCGACCGCCCAGTATTCCGACTCCCAGTGATACGTGTTGTCCGGCCCGATGTATTTCTGCCCGAAGCCGTCCGCCGAGATCGCGGCGTAGCCATGATTTACCCAGTACCGCACCCATTCCGCGTAAGCGTGCGCGCCGCCGCCGTGAACCAGCACCATGCCCGGCACAAGGTTCTCCGCGGATGCACCTTCGGGGAAGCCGAGATACGCGAATACGCGGGGCGTTCTGCCGGTGCATTCCTCGCCGTCAAAATAAACGGCTTTGATTCGCGGATCGTCGGGATACGGGTCCTTTTCCGGGCAGGGCGTCACGGTCGGGATATGCTCTTTGACGCCGACGTACAGAGCCTTCAGCTCGTCGGTCTTTTCATTGCCGCCGGGCGAGGCGTATTCCGAAACATACAATTCCGTCATGGCGTCCTCCTTCTGCAGAAATGAAATGCCGAACAGAGAATACAGCGCCGCAAGCAGCGCGAGAAGAAACGAAGCAATCCTTCTGATCATTGGTCCGTCAGTCCTTACTGCCGATATTCAGGTATGTATATTCGTCCACGACCGCCCCGCCGCTGGTATAGATGCGCGGCACGCGGCGGGAGATCCCGCAGACGAATTCGTAATTGAACGAATAAGGATCGCTGCCCGCGACCTCCTCGACGGAGATCGATTTCCCGCCGTCCTCGCCGACCAGCGTGACTTTGTCGCCGATCTTCACGTCCGGCGCGCCCGAAACGTCGACCATGAACTGATCCATGCAGACCCTGCCGAGGATCGGACAGTACGCGCCGCCTATGAGGACGCGCCCTTTGTTCGACTGGCTGCGGGGGTAGCCGTCGGCGTAGCCCACGGGGACCGTCGCCACGCGGGTCTCGCGGTCGGTGATAAAGGTCCTGCCGTAGCTGATCCCCCTGCCCGCGGGCAGCGTCTTGACGAAGGAGACGTGGGAGATCAGCGACATGGCGGGCTTCAGGGGGTAGTCGTCCCGTCGGATCTCCTCCGAGG
>CACYHJ010000209.1 GCA_902774165.1 Oscillospiraceae bacterium | reverse complement strand
GGATGATGAATTTATCGATCCCGATCCGGGCGGCCCTGCGAATCAATTCTTTATCCACCCGGACGGTATATTCCCGTTTCTCCCGTTCAAGCGAGGAAGGATCCAGCGTCTCAAACGGCGCAAACGGCAGATGAAACGACCAGAGTTTCACACCCGCTTCGTCAGCAAATCTTTTCACCGAAGGGAAATCCACAGCGTCGTATTCCCCCTGAGGGGGCGAGAGCTCGGCAAAACGGATCCCCGCCGCGGCGCAGGGCTGAAAGAAACGGGCGTCGCAGGGATTCCCGCAGGTAGATAAGCCGACCGAAAACATCTTAATGCCTCCTGATCATTCGTCAGTGTTTTTTATTATATCATAGATTACATGAAAATCAATATAAAATCGAAATCCTGTCAAATTTCACAGGATATTGTCATGCTTGACTTCAATATCATTATGCATTATAATTTACATAAAGCGATTCGTCCGGAATACAGATCCAACACGGCATTCCTGCCGCCGGATTATGATTCCGATATTTTATCATCAAGTTAAGACGGGGATTTCCATGACGCGCACGGGCGACACAAAAAACAGAATATACCTGCGTTTCAGTGATGCGGCGGCAATTCTATGCTGCGTTGCGCTCTTTGTGTTTTTGGGATATTTTGCGCGTTACGGGATCGGAACGCCGGACGAAAGCTTTTATTTTACGATCCCGCAGCGGCTGCTTGCCGGAGACCGGCTGCTGACGGACGAATGGCAGGTATCGCAGTTTTCTTCGCTGCTGCAGCTGCTTCCCTACGCGTTATATACAAAGCTTGCAGGCGGCACGGAAGGCATCATTCTCTTTTTCCGGTATTTATTCCTCGGCTGCGAATTCATTCTTTACTGGTTCTTCTGCCGGATTTTCCGGGAGAAGGGGCTTCCCGCCGTCGCCGCAGCGGGGATCTTTATGATGAACATTCCCCACACGATCATCACGCTGAATTATTACACGATGGCGCTTCAGGGCGCCGCCGTGTGCTGCGCGCTGCTGTTCTCTCTCAAGAAAAACCCGTCGCCGCCGGTTTTTGTGTTTGCCGGCTTTGTTTTCGGCTGCGTTGTGCTCTGTCAGCCGCTGGCTCTGCTGGGATGGTTTTGTCTTATCGTTCTCACGTTGATCAGATTTGCAGGCAACAGACGTAACAGAAGCATATTCACGGGATATCAGGCGGTCCTGAATTTCAGATCTATCGCCCTGTTTACCGCGGGAGGCGCGCTGGTCGCGATTGCTGTCACGGGGTACCTTCTTGCGTCTTCCGGCGTCGTCAACATTCTCAAAGCGCTGCCTGCGGTTTTCTCCGACGCAAACCACAGGATTTCTTCCGGAGGGATGTTCTTCCGGCTGTGGATGCGTCTGAGGTCCGCCGGCGAGGTTTACGGGACGGCGAATCTCGTGTTCTGCGCGGTCTGCACTGCCGCATGCTTCATCTGTCGGCTGTTTTTCCGCGAAAAAAAACCGATCCGGGCAAGCCTGTTCTTCCTGTGCTGTATCGCCGCGGGGCTGACGCTTCTGCATGCGCTTTTCTATGTTTTCTCCACAGACAACCCGATGAAGCTGCTGCCGTTTCATTCTGTTCCGCTGCTCTTCCTCGGCGCCGCGGTTTATCTGATTTCAGAAAAACGGGACCCCGGAACCGTCCCGTTTCTGTTCGCCGGCTTCCTTCTGACTGCCGCGGCGGATCTGTCTTCCGATATGACGCTGGGCTTCGGCGGCATTCTGACCGTGTTTTATACGTTCCCCGCGTTCGTTCAGTCAGTCCGGGAGATCAGACATGATTTCTCCTCTGTAACAGAAAAACAAAACGCAATCCGAAAAAAGATCCCACGCATCGCCGCGTCTGTATGTTTCATCGGAATGATCACAGTATTTGCGGTGTGGGAAATCGGCTACTGCGGCAGCCTGACATACCCTGTCATGGAACGCAGCGACCGAGCCAGTCTGCGGCTGAACGGGATCAAGGTCAGCGCCGGGATCGATCAGCCGATCGAAGAAGGGCCGATGAAGGGCGTCCTGACTACGGCACGATATAAAAAGAATTATACCGCCGTACTCAGGGAGCTGGACGGAATCCGTCGGGACTGCCCCGGCAGATTCTGCGTAGCCGGGCTTCACCCTTACGCATATCTCTACGCGCAGCTCCCCTGCGGCGCGTACTCCTCTTATTTTGAGGGGGAAAACGCCATGGACAGGCTGCGGGAATACTGGACGCTTTTCCCGGCGAGGAAAGCGGCGGTGATCTATCTTCCCAGAGAATTCTATTCCATAAGATCGCAATACCCGACCGACTCGTTCAACGCCGCGAAAGCGATGTTCGGCGGAGTCGCGCAAAAAACCTCAACGGGGTATATTCTGCATGTTTTTTCGTAAACCGGGATTTTTTTCAAAAAAAGGCTTGCAAATTCAGATTGTTTGTGCTATAGTATATGTCGTTCCGAATCCGGGTGTGGCGCAGTTGGTAGCGCGCTTGACTGGGGGTCAAGAGGCCGTGAGTTCAAGTCTCGCCACTCGGACCAGGAAAGAGCACTGTTTCGGCAGTGCTCTTTTATTATTTTGCTTTGTACAATGGTGAACAATGATGAAAAGCAACGAAGTCCCGAGACACATCGAAGTCCGCGGCGCGAGAGTCCATAATCTGAAAAATATCGACGTGGATATTCCTCTGAACAGCCTTGTCGGGATTGCCGGCGTTTCCGGCTCCGGCAAATCGTCGCTGGCGCTGGGGATCCTGTACGCAGAAGGCTCCCGCAGGTATCTGGAATCCCTGTCCACCTATACCCGTCGCCGTATGACGCAGGCGGAACGGGCGCAGGTGGACGACGTGCGTTACGTTCCTGCGGCGCTGGCGCTGCGGCAAAGGCCCGGAGTGCCCGGCATCCGCAGCACCTTCGGCACCGGCACGGAGCTGCTCAACAGCCTCAGGCTGATGTATTCCCGTCTGGCGTCTCACCGTTGCCCCAACGGGCACTATCTTCCTCCCTCGCTGAACGTGGCGGCGGAGCAGGCGCTGGTCTGCCCGGAATGCGGAGAACGGTTTTTCGCGCCCGGCGCGGAGGAGCTTGCGTTCAACAGTCAGGGCGCCTGTGAGCGCTGCAGCGGAACCGGCGTCGTACGCACGGTGGATGAATCCACGCTGGTACCCGACGAGTCCCTTTCCATCGACGAGGGCGCTGTCGCGCCGTGGCAGACGCTGATGTGGTCCCTGATGAAGGATATCGCCCGCGCTATGGGCGTTCGGACCGACGTTCCGTTCCGCGAGCTGACCGAAAAGGAACGGGATATCGTGTTTCACGGCCCGGCAGTCAAAAAGAATATCATTTATCAGAATAAAACCAGCGGTGCCGCCGGAGACATGGATTTCACCTATTTCAACGCCACCTATACCGTAGAAAACGCCCTTGCCAAGGTCAAGGACGAAAAAAGCATGAAACGGGTGGAAAAGTTTTTGCGGCAGGAGGTCTGCCCCGACTGCGGCGGAACAAGACTTTCCCAACGGTCCAGAGCGCCTTTGGTGCGCGGGATCTCCCTTGCCGAGGTCTGCAAAAAAACGCTTTCCGAGCTGATGGATTGGGTGGGAGGGGTCCCTGACTCACTTCCGGAGGAGATGCGTCCCATGGCGGAGCGGATCTGCGAATCCTTCTTTGACAACGCGAAAAGGCTCCTGGAGTTGGGACTCGGCTATCTGACGCTGGACCGCGCCGCCTCCACGCTGTCGACGGGCGAGCGGCAGCGCATGCAGCTTGCCAGAGCCATCCGCAACCGTACCACCGGCGTGCTCTACGTCCTGGACGAGCCTTCCATCGGGCTGCATCCAGCGAATCTCGAAGGGCTGACCGGGGTGATGCGGGATCTGCTGGCGGACGGCAATTCCGTCGTGCTGGTAGACCACGACACAAACGTCCTGAAAGAAGCGGATGAGCTGATCGAGCTGGGACCGGGCGCGGGCGCCGGCGGAGGGACCGTCATTGCGCAGGGTACGGTGCCGGAGATTGAAAAGAATCCAGCGTCCCGTATCGGCGAATTTCTGTCCGGAAGAACGAAGATCCCGGCCCGCCCGGAAATCGGCGGTGATATGTTCGCTCTCGGCACGATCCGGCTGTGTACGGACCGGATCCACACCGTCAGCCCGCTTGACGTCTGCTTCCCGAAGGGGCGTCTGATCGCGGTCACAGGCGTTTCCGGCTCAGGGAAAACGACCATGATCCTCGAAAGCCTGATCCCCGCGCTGGAAGCCGCAATCAGGAATCAACCGCTGCCCCTGCATGTTCGTTCGATCGTGGCGGAAGGCATCCGGCAGGTCAAGCTGATCGACGCGACGCCCATCGGCGTCAACGTCCGGTCCACCGTCGCGACTTATGCGGACGTACACGACGAGCTGCGGAAGGTTTACGCGAAAACGAAGGACGCGAAGAAATACGGGTACAAAGCAGGCGATTTTTCATATAATACCGGAAAACTGCGCTGCCCCGTCTGCGACGGCACCGGGACGATCAGTCTTGACGTGCAGTTTTTACCCGATGTGGAGATTCCCTGTCCCGACTGCCGCGGCTCCCGATACGCACGCGAAGCCGGCCTTGTCCGCCGCGGCTCGCCGGACGGCGGAGCATACGCCCTGCCGGATCTGATGGCGATGAGCATCGACGAAGCCCTGAACGTCTGCGCGGATCTTCCCGCGGTGGCGAAGAAGCTTCGCGTCCTCAGCGAGCTTGGGCTCGGCTATCTGACGTTGGGCGAACAGACGCCCGGTCTCTCCGGCGGCGAGGCGCAAAGGCTCAAGCTGGCGGGAGAAATCGGGCGCGGACAGAGCGATTCCGTTTTTGTATTTGACGAGCCGACCATCGGGCTGCATCCCGCCGACGTTCAGACGCTGCTGGAGGTTTTCCGGCGATTGATCGGAAACGGCGCGACGGTGATCGTGATCGAGCATGATCTTGACGTGATCCGCAACGCGGACTATGTGATCGATATGGGGCCGGAGGGCGGAATTCAGGGCGGCAGGATCGTCGCTTCCGGCACGCCGGAGCAGATCCGCCTTTGCGAAGAGAGCAAAACCGGAAAGTATCTTTAAGGCAACACCGCACAATTCGGGCGTGCGGATTGCGCAGTAGATTTTTTCGTCAGATTGTACAGAGTCTCCGCAGGCAACCTGACGGTTGTCAA